>JANMTJ010000692.1:0-2847 GCA_031390295.1 Oleiharenicola sp. | reverse complement strand
GTCCGATCCGGCCTTGGTCGCCTGGCGGTCAGCCACCGAGTAACCGGTGGCCGCGAGGGCGATGAGGGCGAGGACTGCGAGAACACTGCGTGAATTTTTCATGGGATGAATTGAATTAAGGTTGATTGAATAACTGTTCGGTCGGTTCAACCCAGCAAGCGCGGCGGGGTCAGGAGCGGCGGGTAGGCGAGGGTGCGGCCTTTTTCCTCCAGCCATTTCAGCCGGGAAATTTCCTCCGGGCCGGCCTCGACCGCGATGGCCGTGGCCGGCAGCAGGGTGCTGAGTGCCGGCGCGCAGGTGGTGCAGGGCACGCAGTCGCTCATGCCCTTGGGGCTGGTGCGGGCGCAGGCGTCCGCCGTGGTGTCTTCGCAGCAGCAGCACGCCACGACCTGCGCCCGGAGCGGAATCACCGGCTGCACCTGCACGAGCGCGGTGCCGAAGGCGAGAAGGGCGAGCCAGACGAAGGGTTTCATGGATCCGGGT
Source organism: Oleiharenicola sp. (assembly GCA_031390295.1). Lineage (GTDB taxonomy): Bacteria > Verrucomicrobiota > Verrucomicrobiia > Opitutales > Opitutaceae > Lacunisphaera. The sequence continues at coordinate 2,364 of JANMTJ010000692.1, read as the reverse complement.
CGGAAGATAGGAAGGGTAGGTGCCGGCGCAACTGGTATTCCCGGCGGATCATGCGGAAGATCCAGTTGTCGCGCCGGGCCGGGGCCAGGCGTGGCGGTTACTCCACCCCGAGCTTCAGCCGGCGCAGCCGCAGGGCGTTGGCGATGACCGAGACGCTGCTGAAGGCCATCGCGAGCCCGGCAATCATGGGATTGAGGAGGACACCGAAGAAGGGGTAGAGCAGGCCGGCGGCGAGCGGGATGCCGAGTACATTATAGATGAAGGCGAAGAACAGGTTCTGCCGGATGTTGCCCATGGTGGCCCGGGAAAGGCGGATGGCCTTGGCGATGCCGCGGAGGTCGCCCTTCACGAGAGTGACGCCCGCACTTTCCATGGCCACATCGGTGCCGGTGCCCATGGCGATGCCGACGTCGGCGGCGGCGAGCGCGGGCGCGTCGTTGACCCCGTCGCCGGCCATGGCCACGCGCGCACCTCCGGCCTGCAGGGCTTTGACCCGCTTGATCTTGTCGGCTGGCTCGACCTCGGCCTCGAATTCATCGAGGCCAAGTTTCTGCGCGACACTCGCGGCCGTAGTGCGGTTGTCGCCGGTGGCCATGACCAGCTTGATGCCGAGGGCGTGCAGCTGGGCGATGGCCTCGGGGGTGGACGCCTTGATGGGGTCGGCCACGGCGAGAAGGCCGGCCGCCTTGCCGTCCACGGCGGCGAAAAGGACGGTCTTGCCCTCCGCCTGCAACGCCGCGGCCCGTTCGGTGAGTGCCGCTGACACCTCGACGCCCTCGCTCGCGAGGTACTTCACCTTGCCGACGAGCACCGTGCGGTTATTAACCCGGCCCCCGACTCCGCCCGCGGTGACGGAACGGAAATCAGAGATGTCAGGCAGCGTCAGTTTGCGGGCTTCAGCGCCGCGCACCACGGCGGCGGCCAGCGGGTGCTCGGAGGCCCTCTCGACCGTGGCGGCGAGGGTGAGCAGGCCGGCCTCGTCGAGGCCCTCGGCCGGGATCACGTCGGTGAGCGTCGGGCGGCCCTCGGTGAGCGTGCCGGTCTTGTCCACGACCAGCCACGTGACCTTGCCGAGGAGTTCGAGCGACTCGGCGTTCTTCACGAGGATGCCGGCCTGGGCGCCGCGGCCCACGCCGACCATGATGGACATCGGTGTGGCGAGCCCGAGGGCACAGGGACAGGCAATGATCAGGACGGCGACGGCATTGACGATGGCGTAGGCCAGCCGGGGTTCGGGACCGAAGAAGAACCAGATCAGAAAGGTGAGAACGGCAATCGCCAGCACCGTGGGCACGAAGATCGCGGAGACGCGGTCCACCAAGCCTTGGATCGGGGCACGACTGCGCTGAGCCTCCGCGACCATTTTGACGATGCGGGCGAGCAGGGAATCTGCGCCAACCTTGTCCGCGCGGTAGACAAATCCGCCCGTGCCGTTGACGGTGCCGCCGGTCACGCGGTCACCGGCTTGCTTTTCCACGGGCAGGGACTCGCCGGTGATCATGGATTCATCCACGGAGGATGTGCCTTCTTCAATGACACCGTCCACCGGCACGCGCGCGCCGGGGCGCACGCGCAGGCGGTCGCCAGCGTGAACGTCGGCAAGCGGAATCTCCGTCTCGGCCGAGCCGTCGACGCGGATGGCGGTGGGCGGAGCAAGATTGAGTAGCGCCTTGATCGCGCTGGAGGTTTGCGCGCGGGCCCGGAGTTCCAGCACCTGGCCGACCAGCACGAGCACGATGATGACGGCGGCGGCCTCGAAATACAGGTCCACCCCGCCATGACGTTGCATGCCGGCGGGGAACAGCCCGGGCAGGAAGAAGGCGACGAGGCTGTAAAGCCAGGCCGCACCGACGCCAATTGCGATCAAGGTGAACATGTTCCAGTGGCCGGAGCGAAGCGACTTGGCGCCGCGCACAAAGAAAGGCCAGCCGGCCCAGAGCACCACCGGGGTGGAGAGAATGAATTGCGCCCAACGGCTGAGGGGGGCGTCCCCGAGATGGGCAAGCGCGGGCACGAAATGCGCCATGCCCAGCAGGAAGACAGGCAGGGCGAGGCCGGCCCCGATCCAGAGCCGGCGCGTCATGTCGCGCAGTTCGGCGTTGTCCTCCCCGGTCTCGCTGGCGCTGACGGTTTTTGGTTCGAGGGCCATGCCGCAGATGGGGCAGTCGCCGGGATGGTCCTGCTCGATCTGCGGGTGCATCGGGCACGTATAGATGGTTTTTCTGGACCGCGGCAGGGCGGGGTTGCGCTCGAGCGCCATGCCGCACTTCGGGCAATCGCCCGGCTGGTCCGACTCCACGCCGGGACACATCGGGCAATAATATGCCGCGCCCGCGGACGGCTTCACCCCCGCGTGCCCGTGTT
>JANMTJ010000689.1:0-2781 GCA_031390295.1 Oleiharenicola sp. | reverse complement strand
CCAGCCCGGCTTGTCGATGACGAGCAGCCGGTCGTCGCTCAATATGACCCACTTGGGCAGGTCACCCGGGGGGACCAAGGGCGCTTCGGCCGGCGGCAGGGGGTCGGTGGCATGCATCATGCTGAAACGTTCAATAATTTTCATCGGCGCTGAAGCCGAGAAGAATTGCAAAGCCAACCCAACCGGGTACTCATTATCTCAGTTCAATGAAGTGGTCATTCATTCCATCGCTGGATCGGTCCCCGGGACGATCAGCATCGCAGGAAGTCATGCAGGAAGCCGTACCACTCCCCTTTCCACGCCCTTTGTGTCAGTCAACCCGAAGGAAAATACCATGAACAATACCAACAAATCCCACGATATCATCGTGACCGGCATCCACCTCGACCTCACTCCCTCACTCAAAACCTATGTGCAGGATAAGGTGGAGCGATTGTACCGCCACGAGGAACATATCGTGAGGATCCGGGTTGAGCTGGAATGCGACCGCAAGCATGACCATGCGCACAAGTTCGTCGCCAAGGCCCACCTGCAGGTTCGCGGGCCTGACATCAACTGCACCTCTGAATCCGAGGAGATGCACAAGTCCGTCGACCTGCTGATCGACAAGCTCGACCACGTCCTCCACAAGCGCCACGGCCAGCACAAGGACAAGCGCAACCACCCGCATCCGATCGAATTCAACGGCGTCGCGCTGCCCAAGGCCATCTGAGCCGGACGATTCGCTGCTGCCCGCCAAGCCCGCCACCCGGCGGGCTTTTGTTTGGGCGGTATGCTTCGCTTACGCCAAAGGGATTACCCGTTTACAGTTTTCAATCCCCGCCCGTCTGCTTACATGGGCTGACCCCTCCCATGCCCGGAACCCTTCCCCTTTCTGGCCGCAAGCTGACCCTGAAGCGACTCCGCGGTGCCCTCGCCGGTGATCAGCGACTCACCCTCACCGCCGGTGCCCGGGCCCGGATTCGCGCCTCGCGCAAAATCGTCGACCGGCTGCGGCACGACCCCGCGCCGCATTACGGCATCAACACCGGCTTCGGCATCCTCGCCCACCAGCGCGTGCCCACCGCCGATCTTGAAACCCTGCAGCAGAACCTGATCCTCAGTCATGCCGTCGGCGTCGGTGATGAGGTACCCGCCGAGATCGTCCGGTTCATGCTGCTGCTCAAGGTCAACGGTCTCGCCGTCGGCCTGTCCGGTGTGACGCTGCGCGTCGTCGATTATCTCATCCGCTTCTACAACGAGGACGCCCTGCCCATCGTCTACACCAAGGGCTCGCTGGGCGCCTCGGGCGACCTGGCCCCGCTGGCCCACATGGTCCTGCCGCTGCTCGGGCTGGGCGAGATGGACTACCAGGGCCGGCGGCTAAGCGCCACCGCCGTGCTGAAAAAAATCGGCCTCAAGCCGCTACGGCTGCAGTCGAAGGAAGGCCTGGGCCTGATCAACGGCACGCAGTTCATGTCGGCCTACGCTGTCCACTGTCTCCTGCGCATCCAGAACGTCGCCCGCACGGCCGACATCGCCGCCGCCATGACGCTTGAGGCCGCCCGCGGCAGCGCCGCACCCTACGACGCCCGCATTCATGCCGCCCGCCCGCACCCGGGCCAGCAGGAGGTCGCAAAAAATCTCCGCCAGCTGCTCAAGGGCTCGAAGATCCTCCCCTCGCATGCCCATTGCGCCAAGGTGCAGGATCCCTACTCCCTCCGTTGCGTGCCCCAGGTCCACGGCGCCGTGCGGCTGGTCATCACCCATGCCCGCGAGGTCGTCGAGACCGAGATCAACTCCGCGACGGACAACCCGCTGGTGTTCGAGAACGGCGACGTCATCAGCGGCGGCAATTTTCACGGCGAGCCGCTGGCCTTCGTCCTCGACTACCTGGCCATTGCCACGGCCGAGATCGCCTCCATCGCCGAGCGGCGCATCTACATGCTGCTGCATGGCGACACGATCGGCGACCTCAAGGTGCCACGCCTGCTCATGAAGGACACCGGCCTCAACTCCGGCTTCATGATCCCGCAATACACCGCCGCCGCGCTGGTCTCGGAGAACAAGATCTTCGCCCATCCCGCCTCGGTGGATTCCATCCCCTCTTCGCTCGGTCAGGAAGACCATGTCTCCATGGGTTCCATCAGCGCCACCAAGCTGCTCGAGGTCGTCAAGAACACCGAGACCGTTCTCGCCATCGAGTTCATGTGCGCGGCGCAGGGCCTGGAATTCCTCCGTCCGCTCAGGTCCGGCCGCGGCGTGGAGGCGGCCTTCACCGAGGTCCGCCGCTACATCCCGTTTGCCCAGGCTGACCGGCTGTTCCACCATGACGTCCAGACCGCCCTGGCGCTGGTCCGCAGCGAACAGATCGCCGTGGCCACGCAACACGCCGCGGGCCGTCTCCTCTGAGGCGATGAAGGCACCCGTCATTCGGGCCCCGCGGGGCAGCCAGCGCACTTGCCGCACCTGGGCCGCCGAGGCGGCCATGCGGATGCTCATGAACAATCTCGACCCGGAGGTCGCCGAGCGTCCCGCGGAACTCGTGGTCTATGGCGGCCGGGGCAAGGCCGCACGCAACTGGCCGGCGTATCATGCCATCGTTGCCGCCCTTCAGACCCTTGCTCCCGACGAGACCCTCCTCGTCCAGTCGGGCAAGCCCGTCGGCGTTGTCCGTACGCACACCGACGCGCCCCGCGTGCTGCTGGCCAACAGCAACCTCGTGCCGAAGTGGGCGACCCAGGAGGTTTTCGACGATCTGGAAAAACGCGGCCTGATCATGTTCGGCCAGATGACCGCCGG
>JANMTJ010000656.1:0-1512 GCA_031390295.1 Oleiharenicola sp. | reverse complement strand
CCGTCGTCCCAGTTCCAGTTCCAGTTGCTCTTGTGGATGAACGACCATCGATTGAGGAGCGAGACCTCGGCGGTGAAGAGGATGCCGAACTCCGGGATGTGATGTCCCTGGGTGGCCTCGCGCGATTGGACCAGCACGTTGCGGCTTTCGACCAGGACATCGTCGATCACTTCCTCCATCCCGCGCATGGTGCGGCGGAGGCGGGTGTCATCCGTCGTGGTGGAGGAGGCCTGTGAATTGGCTTGCGGCGCCACGATCAGAGTCATGGCACCGACCAGCCCGATCAGGACCAGGAGGCGGCGGGAGCGGGCGACCAGGGGGGAACGCGCAACGAAAGACAGCATCGGATCTCCTTGAGACGGGGGTTTCGATCGGCGCCCGGCGCTGCCGGTGCCCGGCCAATTCGTGCTTCGGTATCCAAAGACGCAGGTCGGCCGGGGAGTGTTGAAGCGGGAACGAATTGACCGTGACGGCCTTTCGGTCAGAAGAGGCAAGGAGACTTCAGGAGCGACGGGGGCGCCAGCGATGGCTCTCGAGGTCGATCCGGCCGCGGTCGTTGAATCGAATGCCTTCCTTCGACAGGAGCCGGCGCTGCAACCCCGGAGGCTCGACAAGCCCCTCGGTGGAACAGGCCCCCTGCGCGTTGACCACCCGCCACCAGGGGACATCATCGGGGCAACCGCTCATGGCCCAGCCGACGGCCCGTGCCGACAACCGGCGCCCGAGGTGTTCGGAAATCTGGCCGTAGGTCATGACGCGCCCCTTCGGGATGCGCTTGACCAGCTTCCATACCGGGGCGAAGGCGTTGGGGGTTTGCGTCACGCCCGACCCCGGTCGGTGATGCGCCTCAGAGGTACTTTTTCCACCAGTCAAGAATCTGGCGCAGGCGATGCAGCCTCATGTCGGGCGGCCCGCCGCGGCTCATGCCATGGCTGGTCGTGCGCGGATAACGGACGAAACGCGTCGGGACCTTGCGCATCTTCAGCACGCTGAACACCTGCTCGGCCTGCTCGATGTTGCAGCGCAGATCCCCTTCACTGTGGATGATCAGCGTCGGCGCCTTGACCCGGCCAAAGTAGGCGATCGGGCTCATCTCGCGGAGTTTTTCAGGGCGGTCCCAGATGTTGCCGGGCCAGTAGAAATCGGGTGCTTCGACGAAATCGGTGTTCCCCATCATGCTGACGAGGTTCGAAACACAGCGGTCGGTGATGGCCGCCTTGAAATCACGCGTGTGGCCGATGGCCCAGTTGGTCATGTAGCCGCCGTAGCTGCCGCCCATGATGCCGAGACGTTTCGAATCGACCCACGGCTGTTCCTTGATGAAGGCGGTCACCGCCTGGATGTCGATCCAGTCCTTGTTTCCCCAGTCGCCCGTGATGACAGCGCAGTGATCACGGCCGTATCCCTTGCTGCCGGGTACATGTCCTTCAGGGGAAGGTATTGTTGGACCTTGAGCTGCAGACTTGAACGCTTGGCGAATCGATGTGAATCCCGTCCAGAAGTGGAGGAAAG
>JANMTJ010000652.1:0-4645 GCA_031390295.1 Oleiharenicola sp. | reverse complement strand
GGCGATGACTCTCTCCGTGTCGGCCAGGCGCAAGGTGAGCGGCTTCTCGCAGAGGATGTGCTTGCCGGCCGCGGCGGCCTTGATCGCCCACTCGGCATGCCATGGGTGCGGCGTGCCGATATAGACCGCCTCGACCTCGGGGTCGGCCAGCACGGCCTCGTAGCTGCCGTGGGCGCGCACCCCGCCAAAATCCGCGACGAACTTCTGCGCGTCAGCCAGCTGCCGGGCACCGACCGCCACGAGCCGGCCCGTCTGGGATTGCGCGAGGTCGGTGGCAAACTTCCTCGCGATCATGCCCGTGGTGACGATGCCCCAGTTGAGTTTCTTCGCCATAGGCCGGCAGTGAAGCCGGGGCGCCGGGGGCCGTCAACGTTGCCGCCGGTCCTACTCCCTTCGGATCACCGCCCGTGCTCGAATCACCCGGCCCCTTTGTAAGCAACGCCAGCCCAACCGATGGGTCTAACTGGGCAATGACTACCGACAACTCCCCTGAATCCACCGAGACCCGGATCCTGGTGCGCGGCATCCACCTCGACCTCACCCCGGCCCTGCGGCAGGCCGCCCTCGAAAAAGCCGCGCATCTGTTGGGCCACGCGGCCCGCATTGTCCGCGTCCGCATCGATCTTGAATTGGATAAAACGCGGAATATGCAAAACCGGTTCATCGCCAAGGGCCGCCTGGAGATCAGCGGCCCGGACCTGCAGGCCAGCGTGGAGAGCGAGGACGCCTACAAGTCACTTGACCTGTTGGTGGCCAAGCTCGACGAACTGCTCCGCCGGCGGCACCAGAAGCGGATCAACACGCGCAATGACCTCCGCGGCAAGGCGCCGGAAGCCCTGCACGGCGACAAGTGACCGGGCGGCATCGATCCGGGAGACGGACGCCCGGATTTCTCAGCGGTAGGGCTGGTGCAGCTCGACCGGCTTGGACTTGGCCCGCATCCGCAGGTTGATCATCTCCACGCCAAACGAGAACGCCATGGCGAAGTAGACGTAGCCCTTCGAGATGTGCGCCCCCGTGCCCTCGGCGATGAGCGTGACGCCGATCAAAATCAGGAAGGACAGGGCGAGGATCTTGAGCGTCGGGTGCTTGTTGACGAAGTCGCTGATCGAACCCGCCGCGAGCAACATCACGCCCATGGCCAGAACGACGGCGGTGATCATGACCCACAAATGCTGCGCCATGCCGACGGCGGTTATGACCGAGTCGAGCGAGAAGACGATGTCGAGCAGCATGATCTGCACAAGCACCGCACCCATCCGGGCGGCGCCTTTCGTGGGATTGGACCCGCCATCGTGCCCCTCGAGCTTCTCGTGGATCTCCATGGTGCTCTTCACCAGCAGGAACAACCCGCCGAGGATCAGGATCAGGTCGCGGCCCGACACGCCGTGGCTGAACAGGTTGAAAAGCGGTGTGGTCAGCTTTGCCATCCATGCAATGGACGCCAGTAGCATGATGCGCGTGATAAGCGCCAGCATGAGGCCGGTCTGCCGGGCCTTGGCCTGCTGCTCCGGGGGCAGTTTGCTGGCCAGGATCGAAATGAAGATGATGTTGTCGATGCCGAGCACGATCTCGAGCCCGGTCAGGGTGATAAGGCTGATCCAGATTTGCGGGTCGGTAATCCAGTCCATGATGCGGGCAGTGAGGCCGGTCGGCCCGCCGGCGTCAATCCGCCGCGGACTGGAATCCCCCGCCCAGATTCCACCCCTCAGGGTGCCAGCCCGGCGAAGGCCAGCCCGAACCGGATCCAGAATGGGATCGTGAACACCGCCAGTGCCGTGGTGCCGAGGACAATCTGGACGGCCACCAGCGGCTGGCCGCCATAGATGCGGGCCACGATCACCGACACCACCGCCGTCGGCATGGCCGCCTGCACCACCAGCACCTGCTTCAGACCCTCCGACACCGGCAGATAACGGGCCGCCAGCAGATAGACCCAGGGCAGCACCGCCAGCCGCAGGAGCCAGGCCGTCAGGATGATTCGCGGATTCGCCAGTTGCTTCGGATCGTTCATATGCGGGGCGAAACTGGCGCCGGTCATGAGCAGGCCCAGGGGCACCGCGCATACCGCCAGCAGGTGTACGAATTGCCAGGCCACCGCGGGCACATGAACCCCCAGGCCCGTGAGCTTCACCGCCAAGGCCACCACGAGCGCTAGCAGCGGCGCGTTGAGCAGCTTGCGCCAGGCCGCGCGCGGTGACTCGCCCGTCACGATCAGCACGCCGGTCGTCCAGATGGCGGCCTCCACGCCGGCGTTGTGCATGAAGAGCAGCGCCCGGCTCTCCGGACCGAACAGGGCGTCCATGAGCGGCAGCGGCAGGTAGCCGTAATTGGTCAGGCCGACCGCGAGCGCGAAGGTGCGCAGGCCGTGTCCGATGGTCAGCCCGAGGGACCGCGCCACGTACCAGCCCGTCACGAGCGATACCGAGGTCAGGGCAAAGCCCGCCAGCGGCGGGAGCAGCACATCGCCCGCCGTGCTGACGGCGGTCCGGCCGGCGACCGATTCGAAGATCAGGCAGGGTGTCAGCACGCGCACGATCAGGTTCAGGAGGGTGTCCTCCCCCGCCTCGCTGATCCACCCCAGGCGGCGCAGCGGCAGGCCGAGCCCGATCAGCGCGATCACCGGCGCCACCGCGAGAAACAACTGGCCGTAGGTCATCATGTGCCCATGGCCTTGCCCGCCAGGTATCCGGTGGTCCACGCGGATTGGAAATTGAAACCGCCCGTGATTCCGTCGATGTCGAGAAATTCCCCGGCAAAATGCAGGCCGGGTGCGAGCCGGCTCTCCATCGTCTTGAAATCCACCTCAGTGAGCCGCACGCCGCCGCACGTGACGAATTCCTCCTTGAACATGCTCTTCCCGTTCACGGCGAACTGCCCCTCGCACACCTGGGCCGCGAGCACCCGCAGGGCCGGGTTGCCGATGCCGTTCCAGATCGCGTCGGGCACGAGGCCGGCCGCCTCCACCAGTTTTTCCCACAGCCGCAACGGCAGGCCCAGCGGACACCAGGTCGTCACCTGTTTGCGCGGGTTGGCGGCGCGGGCCGCCTCCAGCGCGGCGCGGGCCGTCTCCGGGTTGAACGACGGCGCCCAGTTGACGCTCAGCGTGAATTGGTAGCCGCAGTCGTGCAGCGTCCGCGCGCCCCAGGCGGAAAGCTTCAGGATGGCCGGGCCGCTCAGACCCCAGTGTGTCACGAGGAGCGGCCCCCGTTCCTTGAGCGTCGTGTCCGTGACCGCCGTGGCCGCATCCTCGACCGAGACCCCCGAAAGTTCCCTCAGCCGCGGGTCCGTGACATGAAAGGTGAAGAGTGACGGTACGGGCGGTTCGATCGCATGGCCGAATTGGGCGGCGATCGCAAAGCCCGCGTTGGCCTTGTTGCCACCGGTGGCGAGCAGCAACCGGTTCACCGCCACGGTCTCTCCCGTGGTGGTGGCCAGGGCAAAACCACCGTCTTTCTGCCGTTCGGCCGTTTTCACGCCGCAATGGGTCCGGATGACCACGCCGGCCTGCTGCGCCGCGCCCATCAGGCAATCGACGATCGTCTGCGAGTTGTCGGTCACCGGAAACATGCGTCCATCCGCTTCGGTCTTGAGGGGCACGCCGCGCGCCTCGAACCACGCCACGGTGTCGCGCGGCTGCCAGCGGGAGAACGCCCCGAGCAATTCGCGCCCGCCCCGCGGATAGCGCTGCACCAGTTCCCGCGGCTCGAAGCAGGCATGGGTGACGTTGCATCGCCCGCCCCCGGACACCCGGACCTTGGCCAGCAGATGCGCGGTGGCCTCGAAGACCGTCACGGTGCAGTCCGGCGACGCCTCCGCCGCCGTGATGGCCGCAAAGAATCCCGCCGCCCCGCCCCCGACGATGCCAATGTGCCGTTTGCCCATGTGTCCCGTCAGCGTGCGACGGGCCCCCGGGCTTGTCCAAAAAGAAAACACCGCAGCCTACCCCAGGCTGCGGTGCTTCGCACCCACCACGTCTCCTGACGCGGCGTAATTACTTCTTGTCGGCCGGTTTTTCGTGGCTCATCTCGCGATGCATCTCGCGGTGCTCCCGGCGTTTTTCCATTTTCCCGCGCATCTTGCCCGCCTTCTCCCGCTGTTCCGGGGTCATGAGGGCCTGGCGCTTTTCCATGTAGGCCTTGTGGATCGCCTCCGCCTTGGCGCGGTTTTCCTTCATCGCCGGGGCGACGCTCTCGCGGAGAGCCTTCAGCTCGGTTCTTTCCGCCTGGTTGAGCTCCTTCATCTTGGCTTTCTGCTCCGCGGTCAGTCCGAGTTCGTCGGCCATGCGTTCACCCATTTTTTCACGGCGCATCTCGCGATGGCCATCACCGGGACCGTCAGGGCCACCGGCCGGAGATTCTTTGGCCAGGAGGGACGGAAGCGAGAGCAGGGAGGCACTGAGGGCCACGAGGAGAAACCGGGAACGATTTTTCATGTTTGAGGATTGGTTATCTGCCGAGACGCCGGCGGGATGTTCGGGTTTCGCCCAGCCGGCATTTTTTTGCCTGTCGGCCGGCCGTCCGCCCAACGTCATAACCACGAGGCGGATCCACCCGCTGCTTTACAGGCGCCGGCTCCCCGCCAAGCTCCGCCGCATGATTGAAGTCACCGGCCTCACCAAGCGTTACGGTGATTTCACCGCCGT
>JANMTJ010000639.1:0-3394 GCA_031390295.1 Oleiharenicola sp. | reverse complement strand
TAGGCCACGCGGCCCTTGCCGTGCGGCCGAACCCAGGCCAGCGGATACGGCGGACGCGCGTAATCGCCGCCCAGCATGCCGGCCGTCTGCATGACGAGCAAGACATGATCATTCGCGGCAAAATCCTTCAGCGTATACCATTCCTCGTTTACGTTGAGCTCGGCGCCCAACTCGCCAAAGCCCGGGAATTTCGGATCCACAACCGTCGCCCTGGCCACCTGCTGCGGACCATGCCGGATGAATTCACCACCGAGCATCTTGCAGTAGGGATCGGCCGCTTCACCGTAGTTGCGGTACCGTTGCAGCCGCCGCGGGTTGTTGCCGCCGCCGCGCTCCTGGGAGTGAAAGGTGTCGCCCGCGCTGTGCAGGCCCACGAGGGCGCCACCGCCGGCCACATAGTCAAACAGCGCCGACATGCCGTTTCCCGTGATCCCCGGGTGGCCGTCAGTGCCGACACTGGTGAGATCGCCGCTGGTGTAGAACAGCAGCACATTGAACTGTGCGAGATAGTCTGCGGTGAAGAGCGAACCGTCCTTGCTGAACGTGAATTCGATTTCGTTCTTCGCCCCGAGCGCCGTGAGAATCTTCTCCGAGTAGCTCGGCTTGCCGTCCACCCACTTGATCACGCTGTGCTCGAAGCCCGAGGACTTCGTGAAATAGAGCACACGGAGGGGTGCGGCATGAAGGGACAGGGCGGCCAGCCCAAAGGCCAGGCCGAGGAACAGGCGGGAGTGACGGGGTTTCATCGCCTCCCAATGAAGTGCTTTGCGCCCGCAGCGCAACCGGACTTTTCCTGGTACCGGATCAGACGTCGCAGATCTCGACGCCCGCGCGCAAAGCCGCCAGCGGGTCCGCACCACGCGGGATGAACTCCTGTCCGAGATAGCCTTGATAACCGGTGTCCATGATCGCCCGCATGATGGCCGGGTAGAACAGCTCCTGGTTCTCGTCGAGTTCGTGCCGGCCGGGGACGCCGGCGGTGTGGTAGTGCGCGATGAACTGGTGGCGGCGCTTGATGGTGGCGATCACATCGCCCTCCATGATTTGCATGTGATAGATGTCGTAAAGCAGCTTGAAGCGGTCCGAACCGATCCGCTGGCACAGCTCGACGCCCCACTCCGTGCGGTCGCACATGTAATCCTTGTGGTTCACCCGGCTGTTGAGCAGTTCCATGCACAAGGTGACGCCCACCTTCTCGGCCAGCGGGACGATGCGCTTCAGGCCGATGACGCAGTTCTCCAGCCCCTGCGCGTCAGTCATGCCGTCGCGGTTGCCGGAAAAACAGATCAGGCTCGGATAGCCGGCCTCGGCTGTCGCCTTGAGCTGCGCCTCATAGGCCGGCACCAGCACGTCGTGGTATTCCAGGCGGTTCCACGCATGGGGAATGGAACCGACGTTGCGCTCGCCCACTTTCACGGTGGGGTTGCTGACCATCGCACAGATCAACCCGTGCTTCTTGAGGGTGGGAAAATCCTTCGGCTGCAACAGCTCCACGGACTTGAGGCCCATGCCTGCGGCCGCCGCACACAAATCTTCCAGCGGCATCTTGTTGTAGCACCACTGGCAGACGGACTGTTTCACCCGGCCGATCCGCTCGCGGGGCTTCGCTTCGGCGGCGGTGGTGTTGATGAGGCTCATGGAGGTGGCAAGGGCCGTGCCCGCGCCGAGTTGCTGGAGCGCCGTCCGGCGTGAAATGGGGTGTTTCATGCCCGCAGTCAGCATCAGTTTGCGCCGCGAAGCAACTCCTCAGCGTGGGCGAGGGCGCTCTTCGCGCTGCGGTCGCCCAGCATCCGCGCCAGCTCACCGATCCGGGTCTTCCGGCTCTCGTGGATTGCCTCGATGGTGACCGTGGCCCGGTCGCCGCTCTGGTCCTTGGTCACAACGAGGTGGTTCGCCGCCTGTGCGGCCACTTGCGGGAGATGGGTCACGCACAGCACCTGGTGCCGCCCGGCGATGTCGGCCATTTTCTCGCCCACGATGCGGCCGATCTCCCCGCCCACATTGGCGTCAACCTCGTCAAAGACCAACAGGGGCACGTCGTCGATCTCGGCCAGCACGGCCTTGAGCGCCAGCATCACGCGGGCCAGTTCGCCGCTTGAGGCGATACGGTGCAGCGGCAGGGGCGCCTCACCGACGTTGGGCGAAAACAGGAACTCGACCCCGGAGTCACCCTGGGGACCCAGTTCCCCCGCCGGTGTGAGCTGCGCGCGAAAATCCGCCTTCTTGAATCCGAGCTGCACGATCACCTTGCCGGCGACCTTCGAGAGCCGCTGGGCGGCCTGGTCGCGGGTGGCGCGAAGTTCCGCCGCCGCCTTGCGCGCATTCTTCTCCGCGTCGCTGATCTGTTTTTCCAGCTTGGCCAGCGACCCATCGACATCACCCTGCAATTCCAGCTTCCGCCGCATCCCGTCACGGGCGGCGAGCACGGCCTCGACCTTGGCGCCGTGCTTCCGTTTCAGCTCCAGCCAGGAATTCATCCTGGTCTGCAGCATCTCGGCCTGTTCGGGATCGAAATTGAGGGAGGTCGCCAGCGAGGAAAATTCCCCGTCCAGATCACCGAGTTCGACCGCCGCCGACTGCAGCCGGTCGGCGAGCGGCTTGCTGGTGGCGTCGAAGGCCTCCAGCTGTCGCGCCTCGCGCAACAGCGCGGCCAGCCGGCCGAGCAGGCCTTCCTCGCCGCTGAGCCCGTGGCTGAGCCGCGACGCGAGTTGCATGATTTCCTGCGCGCTCTGCTGGCGCTGAAAATCGCGCTCCAGCGCGGCGATGGCCTCCTCGGTCAGGTCGAGGGCGTCGATCTTGGCCAGTTGGATCTGCAGGAAGTCAATCTGGTCGGCCGAGAGTTTGTCGGCGCCGGCCAGCCGGTCGCGATCCGCGAGCAGTTCCCGCCATTGGCCGTGGTGCGCTTGGTATTTTTCCAGCACCCCGCTGTTGCGGGCGAAGAGATCGAGCAGCTCGCGCTGGCCGCTTTCCTTCAGCAGGCGGCGTGGCTCGCCCGGACCGTGGAAGTCGATCCACTGCGCCCCCAGCTCCTGCAGGGTCGAGAGGGTGGCCATGCCACCGTTGACGGAAAGCTTGGGGGCCTTCTCGCGCGGGAGGCTGCGCTTGATGATGAGCACGCCGTCGTCGCAGGGCGGCAGGCTCAGGTTGGCCAGCACCATGTCGAGCCGCCGGGTGTCGGCGAAAAACAGCGCAGCCTCGACCTCGCAGGCCTCGGCCCCCTGCCGGATGATGGACTTGTCGGCCCGCGCCCCCGCCAGCAGTGAAAGCGCCCCGAGCAAAATGCTTTTGCCCGCGCCGGTCTCGCCGGTCACCGCCGTGAAGCCGCTCTCGAAGTCCAGTTCCACCCCATCAAGAAGCGCGAGATTGCGGATGCGGAGCGACTGGAGCATTTTCC
>JANMTJ010000629.1:0-1933 GCA_031390295.1 Oleiharenicola sp. | reverse complement strand
CTGCGCGAGCAGCTTGTCGCACAAATGGCTGCCCAGAAACCCCGCCCCGCCAGTGACAAGAATGCGCATGGTGAAGAAGTGAGGAAAAGTGAGGAGAGGCGGCTTGGCGAGCCTCCAGTAACGGCGGGGCGCAGTAACATCTTGTCTCGGCCCGCCTTTCCGGTGCTGTCTGACCCAACCGAAATGTCAGCCCAGTCTCCAGTCGAAGCCCCGCATGCCGGGGCCGTCCAGCCGGCGCACTTTCCCTGGCGCCTCTTCTGGTCGCTGCTCCTAGTGAGTCTGGGGACGCAGGCGCTGATCTACGGCGTGATCACCTCGAAGCCCGTGATCCGCAGCGACAGCGTCGGCTACTACATGTATCTTCCCGCCGCGTTCATCCACCGCGACCTGACGCTCGCCACGCTGGAGCGGCAGGAGTTCCCGGGCGGGATTCCCGGGGTCCGCGTCAACCGGTTCGAAGGCCGCCAGGTGATCAAGTATCCGGTGGGCCAGGCCCTCCTACTGCTGCCCTTCTTTCTCCCCGCGTGGTGCCTCGCCGCCGCCACCGGGGTAACCTCCGTGTTCGGCTGGCCCTACCAACTGGCGGTGGCCATGGCCGGCGCGTTCTATTTCGCCTTGGGAGGATGCTTCACCTGGGCCCTGCTCCGGGAAAAATTCGACCGGCGGATCGCCCTCGGGGCTCTGGGGCTGACGATCTTCGGCACCAATCTTTTCCATTACGCGACCTACGACGCCGGGTTCAGCCATGTTTATTCATTCTGCCTCGCCGCCGGCCTGCTCCTGGCCTCGATCCGGCTGCCGGATTCAACCGGCATCCGCCCGTGGCTGGCCCTGGGCCTGACCGGCGGGCTGCTCGTGGTGACCCGCCCCACCAACGCCGTCCTGTTGCTTTTCCCACTCGGCTGCTGGTTCACCGCAACCGGGTCGGTGGCCGCAGGGTTGACGCGCCTGCCGACCAAACGGGGATTCCTGCTCGCCGCGCTGGCCGTTGCGGCGCTGCCCGTGGGGGTGCAGCTGGCCTATTGGAAATGCGCCTCGGGTCACTGGGTGATCTACAGCTACGGCCAGGAGGGGTTTAATTTCCTGCGGCCGGTCATCAGGAAGGTTTTGTTCAGTGTCGAGAAAGGGTGGTTCGTCTACATTCCCCTCGCCTTCGTCGCCGTGGGGGGGGGCTGGCCGCGCGGGGAAAACTCGCGCCGTATTTTCCCGTGATCATCTTGTTCGCGGGCATCAACGTGTGGGTCATCGCCTCCTGGCATGACTGGGGTTACGGCGGATCTTTCACTATGCGCCCGATGGTGGAATCCAGTCCGCTGTTCGCCCTGGGGATCGCCGGGGCCCTCTGGCGGGTCGAGGGGCACCGCTGGGGCCGGCGGATTCTCCTCGGGTTCGCGGCGATCTGCGTGATTTATACCTCGCTGCTGATGCTGGGCTACTGGTTGCGCACGCTCCCGTATATCCAGGCCACCCTGGCCGACATTCAAAACTGCCTCACTCTCTCCTGGCTCAGGAAATGACGGCTTCGCCCGCCTCGTAGCGTTCGATCCACGCCCGATGCCAGGTGGCGTAATCGCCGGCTTCAATGTGGGTCCTGGCCTGTGCCACTAGATCGAGGTAGAAATGGACGTTGTGGATGGTCAGCAGGGTGCACGCGAGAATCTCATTGGCCATGACGAGATGCCGCAGGTAGGCGCGGGAGAAATTCCGGCAAGTGTAATTATCCAGACCTTCGACCACAGGCTTTGGGTCGGCGCGGTAGCGCTCGTTGCGCAGGTTGATTAGACCGTCGGGAGTGAAGGCCGCGCCGTTGCGCGCCACGCGGGTCGGATGCACGCAATCGAACATGTCCACGCCCAGCGCGATCATCTTCAGGATCTGCGGCGGCGTGCCGAGGCCCATGGTGTAGCGCGGCTTGTCCACGGGCAGAAACGGC
>JANMTJ010000605.1:0-5677 GCA_031390295.1 Oleiharenicola sp. | reverse complement strand
CGACGACGCCATTCATGTGGTGCTCCTGGTTTTGGACCGGTCCGAGCAGGATCGGGTTGCGCAGGTCCATCATCTGCGGAACGCGACGGCGCGTCGGGCCGAAGAGCTCGCGCTGGGCCGGCGTGGGGCAGTCGATCTGATCCTCGGCAGCGCCCAGGAATTCGCGGAGGAATTCTGCCTCGGGCGCGAGATACATCCGCTCGGAATGCGTCGTGAGCATGCCATCCTGGATGTTCATCCCGGGGTTGAGCGAGAGCTCGTTGACCTTGCGCATGATGATGGCCTGGTCGGCGGCCTGCTGGGCATCCCGCGCCATCAGCATGGTCCAGCCGGTGTCGAGGGCGGCGTAGAAGTCGTCGTGGCCGCAATGGACGTTGAGGGCGTGCTTGGTGAGGGCGCGGGCGCCGACCTCGAGGACCATGGTGGAGAGCTTGCCGGGCGCGTGGTAATACTGCTCCATCGCGTAGACGAGACCCTGCCCGGAGGTGAAGTTGACGGTGCGGCGGCCCTGCACGGCGTAGGCGGTGGCGCCACCCTGGGCGGCGTGCTCGCCCTCGGTCTCGGCGGCGACCTTCTGCTGGCCCCAGACGTTGAGCTCACCCTGGGCGTAGGACTGTTGGTAGATTTCGCCGCCCTCGGTGGAGGGGGTGATGGGATAGAACACGCCGCCCTCGGTGATGCGCGTCTCGACGTATTGGGTGACGAGCTGGTTGCCGTTGCAGGTGACGCGGAAGCCGGGGTAGGGAGGCTTGGCGTGGGCGACCGGAGAGGGCGTGGCGGGGTGCGGCTGACCGGCGATGGGGTGGCTCATAATTAAGGGAAACTGGCGTGGGTAATTTCCAAAAACGAACCCGTGGGAAGTCCAGGCTCACGACACGGCGATACTGATAGGTGCTTTCCGGGCGGACTCAAAGGAAAAGCGCGGCATAGGGCCGGCGGATTTGCGGAAGATCGTATCCTGACACACGAGCGCGGAAAGGAAACGTAACTCCCTCTACACACCCCGCCCTGACGGGCATCATCCTTCGCCAAGGCTACGGACGACAGGCCCCTCTCCAAGAGGGGATCTTCGTGGGCACAGGTTTGGGTTCCCTCTCGAGAGGGGTGGCGCGAAGCGCCGGGGTGTGTCGGGCTGATAAACGAGACTTAAGAACTGCCGGGCCTTCGTCAGCTCACGACAGTGCCGTCCGCAATGCCCTGGCTTCGGCAAGGAGCTCGTGGGCGGCGGCGAGGGTGTCGGTATTCGATGATGATGCCTCGCGGGGTTCCGCCGTCGCCAAGGCTATGGCGGACAGGGGCGGCACCCCGCCCACAGGAGCCAGATCGTGGTGGTCGTCGGGATCGCCGAGGCCGGCCTGGCGGAAGTGGCGGAGGCGTTCGAGGATGAGGTCGCGGATTTCGGTGGCGTTGTTGACGCTGTGGAAGATGCCGGTGTGGAGCGAATCGCCGGTCTCGCCGTGGTGGGGATTGTAGTCACCGCCGCCGCCGGCGGATTGCACGTGCACATCGGCCAGGCCGAGCAGGCGCTGGAGCGGGCCCTGCTTGACCTCGACCTGCTGCAGGTTGGCGAAGCTCATGGTGGACTCCTGCAGGCGGACCAAGCCGGTGCGGATGCGGAGGCTGCGGTCGGTGACGATATACCACCGCAGTTCGTAATCGAGCCGGCGCAGCATGTAGGTGAACGGGATTTGCGCGAGAAAGACGGCGACGCCGGACAACTTGAGGAACCAGATCAGCGGGAAGGCCCAGACGGGCAGCCGCAGGGCAATCTCCACCAGGCCGCGCTTGAAGCCGGTCCAGCCGTTGATGTTGCTCCTTTTCCGCCGGGCTTTTTTGTCGGAACCCGGCGGAGGGGCCGTGACCGACTTGATGGCCTCGTTGAAGGACTCCTTGGTAAAGGCAGGTGCGGAAGCGCGGCTGGCTTTTTGCTCGCGGGCGGTGTTCTCGACATCGAGCAGGACCACGGCCCAAAAAACAATGCCGGCCAGGACCATCAGCTGGGCGAACCCCCAGCCGAACAACCGCAGCTTGAAATAATTCCGGCCGGCGCGGAAGACGCGGATGGAGCCCGGGGCGCCAAACGGCGGCTCGGGGTCGTGCGGCACGCGGATGACGTGCAGCACCCAGGTGCGGAGCCAGTCATACATGGCCGGAATCCCTGGCGCCGGGTTGACGCGCCTGCAGGGCGAGGCGGGTTTCGCGCAACTCGCGGGCGACCTCGCGCAGCGCGGCGGCGAGTTCGGTGTCCTGAGCCGGGGCGGCGGCGGCGGGCGCGGCGGTTTTGTGGGCGGGATCCTTCACGCCGCGCATCCTGGAGTAGAGGAAGTCGCGGACGGCCTCGAATTCCTTGAAGCCCTCCAGGGTCATCTCGGCGCCCGAGCTGCCGCTGGCGGTCTGGACGAGGACGCGCGCGAGACCGAACCAGCGCTCGACGAGGTTGGAGCGGAGGTGGATGTCCTGGATGCGGGCGTAGTTGATGATGACCTGCCGGCGGAAGAGGATGCCCCAGCTCATCGAGATGCCCTCGTCGGTGAACTTGTAGCGCATCGTATGGTAGCGGAAATACAGGTAGGGGGCGACGAAGGGAAACGCCGGCGGGAAGACCAGGGCGCTGAGCATGTAGTAGGTCAGCAGGTCGCGGTGCGGCCGTTCGAGGGCGAGGATGGCCGGGTTGTCGGGGGAGGCGCTCACGGGTGGGATTGATGAGGGAAAATATGCCGCGCGACAATAGCGGAAGGACGAGCGGTGGATTTCCGGGTGGGACGGCGTCACCACGAAACACGCCAAAGGCACGAAAGTGGAGGCGTTTAATCGCGGATTGCGCGGATGCCACGGATGGGGCACCGTTGCTAGCTGCTGCCAGCCCGGTGTTTGTCCGGACCAGTCGTCCGGCAAAGGAGTAGTGCGGTGCTTCACCCCGCACTTTGGGGAGCGGGCGGCTTCTTTGCGAAATAGGCTTCCAACGCGGTGATGAGTGGCGGGATGTCTTTTTGGGAAATCTCCCAGACGACTTTGAAATTCACACGGCTGTAGTCGTGAGCTATGCGGTTGCGGGTGGCGCGGATATCAGGAAACGGGATCGCAGGCAGCAGGGCGGCGGTGGCGTCGTCGATGTGTCTCGCGGCTTCGCCGAGCACGATGAGCCGCATGGCCACGGCATCGCGCGTTTTGTAGTCGTCCCAGAACTGCCCGAAGGAAAGTCCGGCCACGTAGCCGTGCACGGCCTGCGCAGACTCGATCATTTCCAGCAGCAAGGCGTCAGGCGGTCTCGGTGGAATCGCGGGCATCGTAGATGGTTCGAACATCGGGCAGAATCGACGCACGGTAGTAGGGGTTGGTCATGTCATCGATCTGGTCGCGACTGAGGAGTTGGACGGGAACGCCGAGGGCGGCTTCCATGTCGTCGGCAAGACCGTAAAATCGGAAGCCGAGCGGACGGGTGAAGGTGGCGATCAGATCCACGTCGCTGCCGGGCCGCGCTTCGCCGCGAGCGGCGGAGCCGAAGAGTTCGAGCCGGGTGATGCCGTGTGCCCGGCAGAGCGGCGCGAGCCGGCGCGCGATTTCCTCGGGCGCGGGCGGCGCGACCGGCGGCGTAGCAGTGGTGGTGGGAACGGGACTCATGAAGGCAGCTTAGCGGGAATTGTCGCGGCGTCCAGCCACTCCTACAATTGATGCTGGGCAAGAAGTCGGTCGCGGATTTCCGGCCAGGGGCGGCCTTCGCGGGGATTCAATTCATATTCAGCGAGGCTTTGGTCGAGTTCGCGCAGATGCCAATCGGGCAGGGTTGCGGATTCACCACGAAGACACGAAGGCACAAAGGAGGCTGAGGCCTGGCGATCTCTGCTTTTTGTCTCTGTGCTTTTGGGGCTCATAGTTAAGCGCTCGATTGATTGCCAGGAAGCGCGCCTAACAATTGCCAGTTGGTGTGCATGGCAGTTAGAGCTATTTGAGATTGCCTCGATTTAGTGGACATAGACATCCGTGTTGACGGGTCAGCTGTTTGGTCGCTTCCGAGGACAGGAGCGATAAAGCTTGCCGCAGGAAGCGACCAAACAGCGGGTGACACGGAGTCGGCCGGTTTGGGTAGCGATAAGGACAACTATGAACCAGCCAGACCGCAAAGGGTCCGGGGCCACGCCCCGGCGCAAGTTCGACGAGACCTACAAACGCCATGCCGTGGAACTGACACTGCACGGGGAGCGCACGGTGAAGACCGTGGCGAAGGAATTGGGGCTGCCGGCCTGGCAGCTCTACGAGTGGCGCAAGCTCTATGCGCCGCGCCCGGGCGACGGAGGGCCCACACCCGCAACCTTGGAGGAGGCGGTGAAGGAGAATGAGTGTCTGAGGGCGGAGGTGATCCGCATGCGCGAGCGGGAGGTGGTCCTAAAAAAATCGTTGGGCATCCTCTCCGAAACGCCCGAGAGCGGTATGCCCAGATCGAGACGATGAAAGGCGAGCACCCGATCCGCACGCTGTGCGATCTGCTGGGCGTATCGCCCAGTGGCTATTATCGCAGTCGCGGGCAGCAGCCCAATCCTCGGCAGCGCGAGGATGCGGCCATCACTGCGCAAATTACGGCCGCCCATCAGGCCAGCCGGGGCACCTATGGAGTGCCGCGGATCGTCGAGGATCTCCGGGCGGAGGGCACGCGCACGAGCAAGCGCCGGTGTGCTCGTCTGATGCGGGCCGAGGGACTACGCGGCAAAAAGAAGCATTGTCGGCGTCCTCGGACCACGGACAGCCGCCACGCGCAACCGATTGCCGCTAACCTCATCGCCCAGCGGCCCGCCCCGACTGGACCCAACCAGTCCTGGCTCACGGACATCACCTACCTCGAAACGGCCGAAGGCTGGCTGTATCTTGCCGCCATTCTTGATCTCTGGAGTCGTCGCATCGTCGGTTGGGCCTGTGGCCCAACCCTCCACGCCAGTCTCGTGCTGGCGGCCCTTCAGGACGCCCTGCAACGTCGCTGCCCACCCGAAGGACTCCTCCATCATTCGGATCGTGGCAGCCAATACGTGGATGATGATTACATCCAGGCCTTGGCTGCTGCTGGCATCGTCCGCAGTATGAGCCGGGCTGGGAACTGCTACGACAACGCCGCCATGGAATCGTTCTGGAGCACCCTCAAGACCGACACCGGCCTGGATGAATCGATTCCGACCACTCGTCGGAACACAGAGCTTGCCGTCTTCGATTACATCGAGACGTTCTACAACCCGACGAGGCGCCACAGCTCGTTAGGTTATCTCTCCCCTGTGGCGTTCGAAAACCAACAAAAACTAAACACCATCAAAGCCGCCTGAATTGGTGTCCATTTTATCGAGGCAAGCCCAGTCCCGCGATCTCTGCAGTGGGGCGTGCCGAAACCGCCAAGCAATACTCGTAAACGCCGGTGTCGCTAGGAGTGTGTTCGAGTGCGCCATCTAGCAAAGCGAAGGGATAGGCGGCGCCCATGATTTGGGAACGTCTTTCGATTTCTTCTGCAACTGCGCCAGTAAGGTTCTCTAAAATCTCCTGTCTTTCGTCCCAAGCGTTCCCTTCGCCGGCGAGTTCATCGTCGATAGCGCCAGCGGTTCTTTCGCCCACCGTTTCTGAGTTCGTGACCTCAAGGTAAGGTTTCAATACGCTACAGGGAGAGGGTGCGGTCCTGGCGAAGGGAGCCCGTAGGGCGACC
>JANMTJ010000600.1:0-4928 GCA_031390295.1 Oleiharenicola sp. | reverse complement strand
GGTCTGCGTCGGCACCGGCGCGCGCAACGACCGCACCCACTACCTCAACCGTCCGCGCAGCACCGGCGATTTCCACGGCCAGGCGCCGGTGCTCTGGTGCGCGAACGCGTTGCTGCGCTAGGCTTGGTCTTTTGGCTCGCCCTCGGGGCCGGCTCGTGGACGTAGTGGACAATACCACTGCACCCAACCATGCGTCCACGCGTCCTGTCGTTCGTCCTCGCCCTGCTTCCGCTCTGCTCCCCGGCCCAATCCAGCACCCCCGAAGGCAATCATTCACTGGCCGCCGGCATTCCCGAAGCCCGCGATGTCGCCCGGCCGGGAATCATTACCCTGATGGTCGATGCCTCGGACGTCACCCGCGGTATCTTCCAAGTCACGGAGACCATCCCCGTCACCGCAGGCGGACGCCTCACCCTGCTTTATCCCGAGTGGATCCCGGGCAAGCACCGCCCCTACGGCCAGCTGCCCAATCTCGCCGGACTCACAGTCAGAGGTGGCGGCCGGCCGCTCGGCTGGATGCGCGACCCCGTTGAGGTGTTTGCCTTCCACGTCGAGGTGCCGCCCGGAGTCTCCGCCGTCGAGGTGCGATTCCAGTTTCTCGCCCCCACCGATTCCGGCCAAGGCCGCATCGTAACAACCCCCGACATGCTCAATCTCCAGTGGGAATCCGTGTCGCTCTACCCGGCCGGTCATTTTGTGCGGCAGATCACCGTTGCCGCGTCGGTGAAGTTTCCCGCTGGCTGGAAGGCGGCCACCGCGCTCGACGTCGCCACGCAGGACGGCCCCACGGTGCACTACAAACCCGTTTCCTATGAGGTGCTCGTGGACAGTCCCATTTTTGCCGGTGCCCATGTCCGCACCGAAACCCTCGCCCCCGGGGTGCGCCTCAACATCGTCGCCGACCGGCCCGAGCAGCTCGCCGCCACCGAGGAGCAGATCCAACTCCACCGCAACCTGGTGACCCAGGCGGTGAAGCTCTTCGGGGCCCAGCACTACGATCATTACGACTTCCTGTTCGCCCTCAGCTCCCGGCAGGGCGGCATCGGCGTCGAACACCAGCGCAGTTCGGAAAACGGCGTCGACCCGGCCTACTTCACCGACTGGAAAGGCAGCCTGACCGACCACGACATCCTGCCCCACGAATACACCCACAGCTGGAACGGCAAATACCGCCGCCCCGCCGATCTCTGGACCCCCGACTACCGCACCCCGATGCAGGGCAGCCTGCTCTGGGTCTATGAGGGGCAGACCCAGTTCTGGGGTTATGTGCTCGCCGCGCGCGCCGGCCTGATGTCCAGGCAGGAGACCCTCGACTCCTTCGCCGCCGTCGCCGCCCTCTACGACAACCGCGCCGGCCGCACCTGGCGCCCGCTGCTCGACACCACCAACGACCCAATCATCGCCGAGCGCCGGCCCAAGGGCTGGACCAGCTGGCAGCGCGCCGAGGATTATTATTCGGAGGGCCAGCTCATCTGGCTCGACGTGGACAGCCTTCTTCGCGAGCTCTCCGGCGGTGCCCGCTCGCTCGACGACTTCGCCCGGGCCTTTTTTGGAGTGAACGACCGTGACTGGGGCCAGCTGACGTACACTTTCGAAGACGTGGTGCAGACGCTGAACCGGATCCAGCCGCACGACTGGGCCGCGTTTCTCCACAGCCGCGTCGAGCAAACGACCGAGCATCCCCCGCTCGACTGGATTACCCGCGGAGGCTACCGGCTGGTCTACACCGACACCCTCACTGAGTGGGCAAAGGCCTCTGAAAAAAAACGCAAAGCCACCGACCTCAGTTACTCGATCGGGCTCACGCTCGGCGCGGAAAGCGCGATCACCGGCGTCGTCTGGGGCGGCCCGGCCTTTAACACCGGCCTGACCATCGGCACCAAGCTGATCGCCGTGAACGGCCGGGCCCTCGACACCGACCAGCTCAAGGCCGCGATCAAGGCGAAAACTTCCCCGCTCAGCCTGCTCGTGCGTTCGGGCGACCTGTACCGGACCGTCGAAATCAACTACACTGGCGGCCTGCGCTACCCACGGCTTGAGCGAATCTCTGGTTCTACTGCCACCAGCCTGGACGCGCTGCTCACCGCGAGACCCTGATTCCGCTCCCGCGACGGAAACTCCGGTGGCTTTTCAGCGGATTCCGGGTTCGCTGGGTGACTGCTTTCCACCCACCCCATGAAAAACAACCTCCGCCTTCCCTTCATCCTTGTCGCGATGGCCATTGCCGCCCCCACAACCCGCGCCGCCGAAACCACGCCGCGAATCAACCATATCGCCTGTTACGTGGCCGATCTGGAGATCAGCACCGACTTCTACCAGAACGTCGTGGGCTTGCCGACGATCCCCGAGCCATTTCACGACGGCCGCCATACCTGGTTCCTGATCGGACCGAAGACCCACCTGCACATCATCTCGGGCGCAAAGGTCAGCCTGCCCAGGGAGAAGAACACCCACCTGTGCTTCACCGTCCCCTCGGTGGCCGATTTCATCCCCCGCCTCACCAAGACCGGCATCTCGTACGAGAACTGGGCCGGCGAGAAAATGGCCGTGACCAACCGCGTGGACGGCGTGAAGCGGATTTATTTCCAGGACCCCGACGGCTACTGGATCGAGATCAACGACGCGAAGGAGTGAGCCGCCGCCGGGTAATGTGATCGAGGGTCGAGCGCGCCCACCCGCTCACAGCGGTTGATTCCGGCGTCGGGCAATGAGCAGGATCAGGAGACTCAGCAGATAGGCCGCGACCACGAGCGCGGACAGACGCTGGCTGCCGACGGCCATCGTAAGATACTCGCAGAAGCCGCCAATCATGGCACCAATCAGGTTGGCCCCAAAAGCCGCGGAGGGAACCGCGGCCTGCCGGAACGTGGTGGAGAAAATTACGCCCGCAAAAAACACCGGCAACGGCACCACGAGGAGGGCCCAAGCCAGCCGTCCGGCGTACGCGAATTCGAGCACCTCCGCACGCGGAACAAGGAACAGCACGGCAAGCGAGATGAAGAGCGGCACATACATCCACAGCGAAAATCCCTTCAACCGGTTCGCGACCAGATTGGCCGTGATCACCATGAGCAGCACGCCGGTCACGACAATGACCGTGACCAGCCACGTCGCCCCGAAGTAGAGCGTGCAGTCGGTGATGCTCTTGGTCTCGAGCAGCAGGAAGCCCATGCCGAGCAGGGCGAAATGCAGGTCGCCCACTCCGAAGGAGCCGCGCCGCAACGCCACCAGCGAACCCACGGACAACGTGAGCAGGCTGCCGATGGCGAACACGTAGTCGAACGGGACGGTCTTGTGCCGCAGATAAAGAAACGGCCAGTCGTCCGTCGGGATCTCGACGTTCATCGGCGCCTCCGTGAGCACGGTCCGCTGCAGCTGGAACACGGTCGGCGGAAACTTCGCGGCTCTGGACTTGGCGACGCACAGGTAGAGCGTCTGGTTGAGCACATACATCGCGGGCTCGCGACCGGTCGCCTGTGCCACCAATTGGTGCAGCTTCGGGACGAGCCAGTCGCGCTCGATGTAGAAGGCCAGTGCGAGCACGCCCTCGTCGTTGAGCAGGCCATAGGCGGTGCGCAACCCCTCGACGGTGTAGACATATCCGTCCAGCCTGACGTTGTTCATACTGCTGAACATCGCATGCGAATCGAGCAGGCCGAAGACGACCGCATCGTAGCTGCCCTTCGGGGCCTTGGCGAGGTAGGAGCGCGCGTCATCGACGTGCACGGTAACCCGGGGATCCGTGTATGGCCGCTCGGCGTTGAACCGCCGCGATACGTCCACCACCATGGGATCTATCTCCACGGCATCGACGTGGCGGACGCCCGACGCGAGCGCCCCGAGCACATCGCCCCCACCGCCCGCCCCCAGAACCAGCGCCCGGTCGCGGCCTTTCGCGAGGGCATAGGGGAAACGAAAGTATTGCGACATCGCGGCGACGTTTTTCGCCTGCTCGGTTCCCGGCGTGTACCGGGCGGGATCTAGCGCGAGATTATAGTGATAGTAGAAGTGATGCACGCTCACCGAGTAGATCGGCGGGTCCTTCATCGTGAACAAATCGGGCACCGGTTCCGATACCGTGACCCCGGGCTTGTCCGCCTGCGTCACCGTGATGTAGTGATAGGGCGACCAGATCGCCCTGCGGTCGCTGGCGAAGAACACCAAGGCCAGGACTGCCGCGAACACCGTCACATCAAGCAGCCAGCGACGGCGCGACGACAGCAGCAGGTAAACCGTCATGACGCCCGCGAGGCCCCAGAGCGGGGAGAAATGCAGCAGCGAGAACAGCCCGAAGGCGAGCGTGCCGCCCAGGCTGCCCGCCAGATCCCAGCCGTAGGCCGACAGGCGGGGCATGCTTTCGAACAATACACCCATTCTCTGGCCCAAAGGCACAAAGAGCAGCGCATTGACCGCGAAAATGGCGATGAGGATCAGGTCATTGCCGACTGTCGCTGGATCGAGGGCCATGCGGATTTCCGCGGCCGAGACGCTGAACCCCACATTGCGACACAAGAACAACGTCCCGATCTCCACCGCCAGAAAAAGCGGGAAAAGTTCGAAGAGCCGCCAGTTTTGCTTCCGTGCCATCATCGCTCCCGCGCCCAGTCCCAAAAACGAGCTCAGCAGCATCAGGTTCGCGTAGAAAGCGATCAGCTTGACGACGGATGGGACCCACCGGATCACCATCATTTCCAGAAAGAGAGCGGTGAACGACAGCGCAAACATCTGCCACTGCATCCGCCGCGGAGAATTTTCTAGCATCAGGGAAAGGTTTGGTTGGGCTTTCGTTCGCTTCACCCCAAAATGGGGTTCAGAACGGCCCGGATGAGAGGGGAATCTCGCGGGAGCGAGCAAGCAGAAACCACTCCCTTCAAGCGACCCAACTCACCGCAGGTATGCCTCAAGGCACTGATCGAGCATGGCGAGGT
>JANMTJ010000563.1:0-4020 GCA_031390295.1 Oleiharenicola sp. | reverse complement strand
GCCATACCTGTTAACGCCGGTGCTCGCCTGTCTGGCGCTGCTGGCATCCTGCGCGAAGGTTGACCGGAGCCCTCCAGCGGTACCTGCGGATAAGAAAGCCATGCACGCATCATTTCTTACTCAATTGGACGTCCAAGGTTATTTTCGAGGTCTTGATTCCGAAAAATCACAAGTGTTGAAGGCTGCTTTCAGTCAGAAAGGTTGGATGGCGATTTTCAGCGATTCCCACCGTTTCTATCACGCGGACGCAGAGGAGTTGGCGGAAGGGGGTCTTTGCACATTCATTAAATCCCTCACGCCTTTTCTCGAGGCGCAGGGTGTCAAACTACCCGGATTGCGCGACGACGTTTCCGAAACGGGCTACGTGGTCTGGGTGGGAGGCGTGCCGTCCGTGATCTATGATGCGGGGGAGATCAAGCGCGACGTTGAAGGCACGGCCGGCGGCCTCACTTGGGCGCTGGCGATGACTCGCGGATTCGCCATTGTAGATCGCCTGTTGGAATCTGCCGGCTCACCAGAAAGGCTATATGCCATCAACGGGGGCAACGATCTGTTCGCCCTTTTTCTTACGCCGGAGATGCACCGCATCATTTCGGCCCAGCCCGATGCAAATCCTAAGGAAGGGCCGTACAAGCCGACGGAAGAGCATCCTTGGTTTGGCCAGGTACATGAATAATAATGTACACTGACGCGATTTCGCCGTCACGTGTCTGCCTCTGCTTATCCCAGTATCGGGACGTTCACTTCCCGGGTTCGCTCTGAACCCAGCGTTGGTCGAAAACAGTATGATTTGCTTATAGCTTAAGGCTAACAGCTTACAGCTATTTTCCCACTTGGCACGAACGCTGCAAACTGGTGGATCCAACACCGAACTGCATGGACATCGCCCGCCCCAACGTCGCCAAGGAAAAACGCCGCAAACGCATCATCTACGCCGCCATCGCCGGCGTCGTGCTCATTGCGATCACCGTCCTCCTGGCCCGCCTCAAACCCGCCGCCCCCACCGTGGACAAGAACCTTGTCTGGATGGACGTGGTCAAGCGCGGCCCGATGGTCCGCCAGGTCCGCGGTCTCGGCACCCTCGTGCCGGAGGAAATCCGCTGGATCGCCGCCCGCACCCAGGGCCGCGTGGACAAGATCATTCTCCGCCCCGGCGCCCCCGTCGAACCCGGCACGCTCATCCTTGAGCTGACCAACCCCGACGTCGTCTCCGCCGCCGCCAACGCCAAGTCCCAGCTCCTCGCCGCCGAGGCCCAGCTGGCCAACCAGCGCGTGCAGCTCGAGAGCCAGCTGCTCCAGGCCGAGTCCACCGCCGCCGGCGCCAAGTCCAACTTCGAGCAGGCCCGCCTCCAGGCCGAGGTCAACGAGGAGCTGTTCAAGGACGGCCTCGTCTCGCCCGTGCAGTTGAAACTTTCCAAGGTCTCCGCCGAGGAAGCCGCCACCCGCCACGTGATCGAGCAGAAGCGTTTCGCCTTCGCCAAGGAGTCCATCAAGCCCCAGCTCGCCGTGCAGGAGGCCGAGGTCGAGCGCCTCGCCTCGATGTCCCGCCTGCGCAACGAGGAACTCGAGGCCCTGCGCGTCCGCGCCTCCATGACCGGCGTGCTCTCCGCCCTCCCCGTCGAGGTCGGCGCCCAGGTCCAGCCCGGCCAGAACATCGCCCGCGTGGCCGACCCCACCAAGCTCAAGGCCGAGGTCCGCATCGCCGAGACCCAGGCCAAGGATATCGCCATCGGCCAGCTCGCCTCCATCGACACCCGCAACGGCATTGTCGAGGGCCGCGTCGCCCGCATCGACCCGGCCGTGCAGAACGGCACCGTCCTGGTGGACGTCACCATCGTCAACGCCCTGCCCCGCGGCTCCCGCCCCGACCTCTCCGTGGACGGCACCATCGAGCTCGAGCGCCTCGACGACGTGGTCTATGTCGGCCGCCCCGCCTTCGGCCAGGAACGGAGCACCGTCGGCATCTTCAAGACCAACGGCGACAAGCTCACCTCCACGGAGGCCACCCGCGTCCAGGTCCAGCTCGGCCGCAGCTCCGTCAACACCATCGAGATCCTCGGCGGGCTCCAGCCCGGTGACTATGTCATCCTCTCCGACACCTCTCCCTACGACTCGAACGACCGGATCAAGCTCAACTAAACCGAACCGCCGATCAGAACCACAGATGGACACGGATAGACACAGATATCTAAAGGCAATGAACATCAGCCGAAATGCATCACAGAATGTTTTTGCCACAAAAAGTCACAAAAGACTCGATGGCCCTTCAGGCTCTCAAGGCGCCTATAGGCGCGCATTAGGCTCCATCGGCCGGACAAGCGTTTTTTGTGCCTCTTTGTGGCCAACATTCCGAGGCTTGGTTCCCTTTCACCCGGTCACCATCCGTACTCATCTGTGAAATCCGTGGCTGACTGAATTTCTCTGACCTACCCGTCATGATCGCCCCCATCATCATCCTCGCCCTCCTCACCGCCCTTGTCGGCACCGAACCCGACGACGCCGGCTGATATCAGGGAATAAACGTAACTTTTTGCCTGCTCGCAGTGTTATCATCTCAACGCCCGTTCCGGAACCCCCATCTGAAGTCATAAACTCCAAACCCTGAATCCCATGTCCGACCAACCCTCCCTCATCAAACTCGATGGCGTCACCAAGGTCTTCCTCACCGACGAGGTCGAGACGCACGCCCTCTCCGGCATCCACATGGACATCCGCAAGGGCGAATACGTCTCCATCGCCGGCCCCTCCGGCTGCGGCAAGTCCACCCTCCTCTCGATCCTCGGCCTGCTCGACACGCCGACCGACGGCACCTACGTCCTCAACAGCCGCCCCGTGCAGGGCCTCACGCTCCCCGAGGACGGCACCTACGTCCTCAACAGCCGCCCCGTGCAGGGCCTCACGCTCCCCGAGCGCGCCCGCATCCGCAACCGCGAGATCGGCTTCATCTTCCAGTCGTTCAATCTCATCGGTGACCTCACGGTCTATGAGAACGTCGAGCTGCCCCTGACCTACCGCGGCATGCCCGCCAGCGAGCGCAAGACCCGCGTGACCGAGGCCCTCGAGAAGGTCGGCATGGGCCACCGCGCCAAACACCTTCCTTCCCAGCTCTCCGGCGGCCAGCAGCAGCGCGTCGCCGTGGCCCGCGCCCTCGCCGGCTCGCCCGCCGTCCTCCTCGCCGACGAGCCCACCGGCAATTTGGATTCCAAGAACGGCGACGCCGTCATGGAACTCCTCCATTCCCTCCACAAGACCGGCTCGACCATCGTCATGGTCACGCACGACACCCGTTTCGCCCGTCACGCCGAGCGCACCATCCACGTCTTCGACGGCCGGGTGGTCGAGGAACAGGTCGAGGCGTGAGCCGGCGCCACTCATTCTCTTGCTCATAATCATTCACGTTCTCTCGGCTTGAAGGATTCCGATCACCCCGCCGGGGATCAGGAGAACGAGTAAGAGAATGAGAACGACCCCGCTGCGGCGCCGCGCTGGCTAATCGAAAATCGAGAATCCAAAATCGAAAATCCAGATGCGCTTCGCCCTCCGCTCCCTGCTCAAGTCCCCGGGCTTCACGCTCATCGCCCTGGTGACGCTCGCGCTGGGCATCGGTGTGAACACCTCGATGTTCAGCCTGGTGAACACCCTGCTGTTCCGCTCCGCGCCCTTCCCCGAGCCCGACCGGCTGGTCATGCTCATGCGGCACACCCGGCAGGAAAAGGACAACGACTTTTCCGAAATCGAGCTGCGGGAGATGCGGGAAAAATCCACCGCTTTTTCCGCTCAGAGCGTCTTCGCCCGTGACTTCTCTGCCGTGGCCGAGCCTGGCCAGCCCGCCGAGCGGCTCAATGGCATCCTCGCCGACGCCGGGATGTTTGCGACTTATGGAGTCCAGCCGCAGATCGGCCGGCCCTTCACCGCGGAGGAGACCCAGCCCGGCAAGGACGACGTCGTGCTGCTGTCCCACGGGCTGTGGCAGGAACGCTACGGCGGCGATCCGGGCGTCATCGGCCGCATCTTGCGGAT
>JANMTJ010000538.1:0-8897 GCA_031390295.1 Oleiharenicola sp. | reverse complement strand
GCGCCTGGGCCAGCACCATTTTCTCGAGGACGCGGCCCTTGCGCACCAGGTCGTCCACCCCGTGGCGGTGGGTCACGCGCACCACATCCTGTTGGATGATCGGGCCGTCATCGAGCACGGCCGTCGCGTAGTGCGCCGTGGCCCCGATGAGCTTCACCCCGCGTTCGTGGGCCTGATGATACGGCTTGCCCCCGGCGAAGGCGGGCAGGAACGAGTGATGGATGTTGATCACCGGCAGACGGCAATTCTGGAGGAAATCCGCGGTCAACACCTGCATGTAGCGGGCCAGCACGACGAACTCCGCCCCCATGGTATGCAACAATTCCAGCTGGCGCCGCTCGGCCTCGGCCTTGGTCGTGGCCGTCACCGGTATATGGTGAAACGCCAGCCCGTAGTGGCGGGCAGCCCCGGCCAGATCGGTGTGATTTGAAACCACGCCGGCAAATTCCCCCGCAAACTCCCCCGCCTGCCCACGGAGGGCCAAGTCATGAAAGCAGTGGTCCTCCTTGGATACAAAGATGACACCCTTGGGGCGATGATTGGACAGCGCGACCTTGGCCGCCATGCCCAGCGAGGCCGCAAAGGCCCGGAATTCCTCCGCCTCCGTGGCCGCGCCCGCACTGGCCGGCACCCACTCGATGCGCTGGAAAAAATCCCCCGCCTCCATGTCCCGGTGCTGGTCGGCGTGCAGGATGTTACCCTGCCGGGCGTAGATCCACCCGGAGGTCTTCGCCACCAACCCGGGTTGGTCGGGTCCGTGCAGGAGGGCGACAAGCGTGGCGGATGGTTTCATGACCGGAGGCAGGTGGGGTTTCAGGGCACTTCAACCACGTTGCCACGATATTGCTGCAACGGGCGGACATCCACAAGTTTCGCCTTCAGCGCCCGGATGCCATTGATCGAGGCACGCACGCCGGTGATGGAGGTCATGATACAGACATTGTTGGACCAGGCCGCGGTGCGGATGGCGTTCTCATCGTGACGGGGAATCATGCCGCGCGGGGTGTTGATCACGAGCTGGATCTCGCCGTTCTTGATCATGTCAATGCAGTGCGGCCGGCCTTCCATGAGCTTGTTGACGTGCTGGACCTCGATGCCGGCCTCGCGCAGGAGCTTGGACGTGCCGATGGTGGAACAGAGGGTGAAGCCCAAGGCGATGAAGTCGCGGGCGAGTTCGACGGCCAGCGGTTTGTCCGAATCCTTCACGCTGAAGAAAACCTTGCCCGAAAGCGGCAGACCCGGCTTCGCCGCCATCTGAGTCTTGGCAAAGGCGATGCCAAGGTCGTCGTCCATGCCCATGACCTCGCCGGTCGAGCGCATCTCCGGGCTGAGCATGATGGCGGCTCCGGGGAATCGGTTGAAGGGAAACACCGCCTCCTTCACGCACCAGTGCTTGGGCTGGATTTCTTTGGTGAAGCCGAGATCCTTCAGCTTCGCGCCGGCCATGGCGCGGGCGGCGAGTTTCGCGAGCGGCACCCCGATGGCCTTGGCCACAAAGGGCACGGTGCGTGACGCGCGAGGGTTGACCTCAAGCACGTAGAGCTGGCCGTCCTTGATCGCGAATTGGACGTTCATCAGGCCGACGACCTTGAGCGCCCTGGCCAGCGCATAGGTGGCGGTGCGGACGGTCGCGAGCATCTCCTTCGGCAGCGTGTGTGGCGGCATGACCATCGCGGCGTCGCCGGAGTGGACGCCCGCATATTCGATGTGTTCGAGCATGCCACCGATGACCGTGGTTTCACCGTCACTGATGCAATCCACGTCGAGCTCGATCGCGTCTTCGAGGAATTTATCGATGAGCACCGGCTTGCCGGGCATCACGTCAAACACCTGGCGCACCACCTCCTTCAGTTCGGCCTCGCTGTAGAGAATGAACATACCGCGGCCGCCGAGCACAAACGAAGGGCGCACCAGTACGGGATAGCCGAGCTCCGCCGCGGAGGAGATCGCCTCGGTCTCAGACATGGCGATACGGTTGGCCGGTGACTTAAGCTTAACCTGGTCGAGCACGGCGGCGAAGAGCTTCCGGTCCTCCGCCGTGTCGATGCTCTCCGGCGAGGTGCCGATGATGTTCACCCCGCGGGCCTTGAGGGCGCTGGCGAGATTGAGCGGGGTCTGGCCGCCAAACTGGGCGATGGCGCCGCTGCACCCTTCCTGCTCATAGACCTCGAGGACGTCTTCCAACGTCAGCGGCTCGAAGTAAAGCCGGTCGCTGGTGTCGTAGTCGGTGGAGACGGTCTCGGGATTGGAGTTGATCATCACGGTCTCGAAGCCGGCTTCGCGCAGCGCGAAGGAGGCGTGCACGCAGCAGTAGTCGAACTCGATCCCCTGCCCGATGCGGTTCGGCCCGCCGCCGATGATCATGATCTTCTTTTTCTTCGAGGGAATGATCTCATTCTCATCGCCGTAGCTGGAATAGTAATAGGGCGTGAAGGCCTCGAACTCCGCTGCGCAGGTGTCCACCAGCCGGTAGGTCGTGAGCACGCCGGCCATTTTCCGGTGCGTCCGCATGGTGTCGAAGTCGGTCTTCAGGATGTGCGCCAGCTGGGCATCCGAGAAACCGAACTGCTTGGCCCGACGCAGGGTGTCGCGGTCAATGGTGGCGAGGCTGAGTTTTTTGAGGGCCTCCTCCATCTCATGGATCTCGCGTAGCTGGTGCAAAAACCAGGGGTCGATCTTGGAAAGATTGAATATGTCATCGACCGTCAGTCCGGCCATGAAGGCCCACCGGATGTAGTAGACCCGTTCGGCGTTGGGCGTGCCGAGCTTCTGGCGGATGGTGGTCTCGTCCGGCACCTCGTCGCCGCCATACTTGCCACCCCCGCCAAAACCACGCGCGCCGGTCTCGAGCGAGCGCAGACATTTCTGGAAGGATTCCTTGAAGGTGCGGCCGATGGCCATGGCCTCACCGACGGACTTCATCGCCGAGGTGAGCGTCGTGTTGGCGCCGGGGAATTTCTCAAAGGTGAAGCGGGGAATCTTGGTGACGACGTAGTCGATGGTCGGCTCGAAACTGGCGGGCGTGAGCCGGGTGATGTCGTTGCGGAGCTCGTCAAGGGTGTAGCCGACGGCCAGCTTGGCCGCGATCTTGGCAATGGGAAACCCCGTGGCCTTGGAGGCCAGCGCCGACGAGCGCGACACCCGGGGGTTCATCTCGATGACCACCTGGCGGCCGGTCACCGGGTCGATTGAGAACTGGATGTTGGAACCGCCGGTCGCAACGCCGATCTCGCGGATGACGGCGAACGAGGCATCGCGCATCACCTGGAATTCCTTGTCGGTGAGTGTCATCGCCGGTGCCACGGTGATGGAGTCGCCGGTGTGCACACCCATCGGATCGAAGTTCTCGATGGAGCAGATGACCACACACTGATCCTTGTGATCGCGCATGACCTCCATCTCGTATTCCTTCCAGCCGAGCAGGCATTCCTCCACCAGCACCTCGTGCACGGGGGAGATTTCGAGCCCATTGTTGACGATTTGCTCGAATTCCTCGCGGTTGTAGGCAATGCCGCCGCCGGAGCCACCCAGGGTGAAACTCGGGCGGATGATGAGCGGCATGGTGCCGATGTAGTCAGCAGCCTTGCGCGCATCCTCGAGATTGTGGACCGTCATCGACTTGGCGACATCGAGACCGATCTTGAGCATGCACTGCTTGAAGAGTTCGCGGTCCTCGCCCTTCCTGATGGCCTCGGGTTTGGCACCGATCATCTCGACCTGGTACTTGTCGAGGATGCCGGCCTTGTGCAGTTCCAGGGAGAGGTTGAGGGCGGTTTGCCCACCCAGCGTGGGCAGGAGCGCCGACGGACGCTCCTTCGCAATGATCTTCTCCAGGATGTCCACCGTGAGCGGCTCGATGTAGGTGACGTCGGCAAACTCCGGATCGGTCATGATCGTCGCCGGATTGGAATTCACGAGGATGACCTTGTATCCCTCCTCGCGCAGCGCCTTGCAGGCCTGGGTGCCGGAGTAGTCAAATTCACAGGCTTGGCCGATGATAATGGGGCCGGCGCCGATGATCAGGATGGACTCGAGGTCTGTGCGTTTGGGCATGGGCGTGAACGCTCGCGAGGTTTGTCAGCGGCCCAAGACGGCGCAAGCGGTAAAGCTCGGCGTGACACGGACCCCCGCCCGCCGGGCCGATGGTCGTTTAATCGAGACGCTGGGGATCGATTCCCAGAGCCTTGGCCGCCCGATCCTTGTCGCCGGCCGAAGCATTCAGCACCCGGGCGATATACTGCCTTTCCTGGCCGGAAAGATAGTCAGCCAGCGTGGGCCAATCCTTCAAATCATGCACCCGGAGGGGTATCTGGGCCGAAGTGATCACCCGCGTCTCGGTCGTGGTGATGATCTGGGAGATGACCTGGGTGAACTCGTCGAGATTGCCCGGCCACCGGTAATGGCGCAAGGCGGCCAGGGCGTCATCGGTGAACTCCATCTGCCGGGCGTCGATATGCGTGTTGCTGACTTTGGCCGCGATGCCCTTGAGCAGGGCCGGGATGTCCTCAAGGCGCTCGTGCAGCGATGGCATCTGGACCGGCAGGGCGGCCACCCGATAAAATAATTCCTCATTGAAGGCACCGGATTCGGAGAGCTTTTCCAGATCCTCCTCGGTGGCACAAATCAGGCGGAAAGTGTGGGCGTTGTTCCGCAACACCGAGACCAATTCGTCCTGGACTCGCTTGGGCAGGCTCTGGAGGTGAATAAGAAACAAGGTGCCGCCCTTCGCCTGCTGCACCCAGGCGCCCCCGGCGCCGTTCTCGCCCAGCAGTCCGGTGCGCAGGCTTTCGATCGTGCTCAACCGGCAGTCGATCCGCACCATCGGGCTTTCCGCGGTGTTACAGGCGGAATGCAGGAGCTCGGCGGCAATCTCGTGGCCCGTACCCGGTTCGCCGGAAATGAGCACGGGGGTGTGGGCGGTCGCGAGTTTCTTCAGCTGGGTGATAAGCCGTTTGATCTTCTGACTCTGACCGATGAGGCGGGCCTCGAAGTCACCGATCTTCACGGCGGGCGTCGTGCCCAGGGTCTCGCGCTCGACGATGGCGTGCCGGAATTCGAGGCTGCGCTTCAGCGCCTGCATCAACTCATCCACCTTGAAAGGTTTCTGCAGATAGTCGAAGGCACCGTATTTAAGGGCCTGGATGGCGCTCTCCGTGCTGGCATAGGCCGTCATGATGATGACGACGGCGCTCGGGTCGTATTGCTTCAGCTGCTTGAGGAGAGTGATGCCGTCCATCGGCTTCATGTCGATATCGCAGAGCACCAGGTCGAACTTCTCCGCCTTGTAGCGGACCAAGGCCTTCTCCCCGTCGGTGGCAAAAGCGGTCTTATGCCCTGTCGGGTGGATTACGGCCGCCAGCATCTCATGGATGGAGATGAGGTCGTCGACGATGAGGATGGAAGCCATGACAGGGACAGGCAACTTGCGCGCCGCATCATCGGCAGGCAAGTGACTTTACGCAAGATCCGCGGGATTATTGCATGCCGCCGGCCACCGCACCGAGTTGGAAGATCGGCAGGAACATCGCCATGACGATGCCGCCGACGACCACGCCAAGGAAGGTGATGAGCAACGGCTCGATCAGCGAGGTGAGTGCAGACACGGTCGCATCAATCTCGGTGTCGTAGAAGTCCGAAATCTTGTTCATCATGCCGTCGACGTTGCCGGTGGTTTCGCCGGCCTTCACCATGTGTTTCATCATCGGCGGGAAGAACGGATTAACGGCCATGACATCGGACACTTGACCGCCTTGGCTGACGTGCTTGGCGATTTCGGTGCACGCATCCTCGACCTGCACCTTGCCGCTGGCGGAGGAGACGATTTCCAGTGTGCGCAGGATGGGCACACCCGAGCGCATCAGGGTGGCATAGGTGCGGCAGAAGCGGGATAGGGCGATCTTGTGCACCAAGTTGCCGAAAATGGGGGCACGCACGAGGAATTGGTCCTTCTGCCGGCGCCCGACCGGGGTCGCGGTGTATTTATTGACCGCGTAATAGATGCCGTAGGCGCCCAAACCCAGGGCCCACCACCAAGCTTTCATGAAATTACTGAGGTCGATCAGCAGCTGCGTGGGCAGGGGCAACTTGGCGCCGAAGTCGGCGAACATCGCGGCGAACACCGGGATGACGAAAATGAGGAGCACATTGACGAGGGCGACTGCCAGGCCGATGACCGCGATCGGGTAAGTCATGGCCGACTTGACCTTCTTGGTGAGTTTGACGGAGGCCTCGAAGTAACCGGCCACCTTGCCAAGAATTTCGGCGAGACCGCCGGAAGCTTCACCAGCCTCGACCATCGAGATGAACAGGTTCGGGAAAGCCCTGGGAAATTTTTTGACCGCCGCCGAGAAGGATGTGCCGGTGGAAATATCGTTGCGCACATCCCGGATCACGATGCGGAAAACCTGATCCTCCGTCTGGTCCTGCAAAGCTTCCAAACAGGAGACGAGGGGCAGACCGGCCTGGAGCAACGACGCCAGCTGGCTCGTGAAAATGGAAAGTTCGCCCATGTCGAGCTTGTAGGTCTTCGCCTTCTTCTCGAGGGCCTTCTGTTTGGCCATCGCTTGGGCCGCCCTGACGCTGGATTGGGGTTTCGCCGAAGTTGCTGGTGTCGCCATGGTGGGCAGAAATAAGCGACTTCCCCGGGCGTCGGCAATCCCCATTTCACTTCAACCCTATCGCTGTCATGAACAAAAGCTTGAATGCGCCTCACGCGGAGGCACGCTTCCCAGCCGTCAACGCGGCTATAGTTTAATGGTAAAACCTCTGCCTTCCAAGCAGGTGTCGTCGGTTCGATTCCGACTAGCCGCTCCAGCGACTGTCCGACCAATTCGGCCTACCCGGGCAGTACACCCGGTCGATTTTAGCCGGAATTTACCACAGAAAGTAGTTCTCGTCCATGCTTAGAAACCGGTCGCTGGGTGGGGCGTAGACCACCCGCCACACATCGGCATAGCGCCCCCAAGGGCCCGGCACAGGGCCATCGAAGACGAGCCGCGGTTCGGCCAGTGGCTTGTGCGGCCGGGACCGCAGGCGCTCGAGGAACAATTCATGGCCGGCCTCCGTGGCGAAGAAAAGACTGCGGCGCTCGATGGGATGCGCATCCGCAGGCAACTGATCGGAGATCTGCCCGGCATGAGTGAAGGCAAAACGCGAGACCACCAAGGCATGGCGCTCCATCTCCGCCGCCGCCTTATAGCAGGCCGTATCGTAATCCATCGCCGCCCCATGACCGTAGGCGATGAATCCTTCCTTGGTCCGCTTGAAAAGGATCACGGTGACACCCGGGGCCTGCGAGCAGATGGTGGCTGCCCGCACTCCCGGCCAACGGGTGTCTGATTCTGACGCCGGCAGCCGTCCCTCCCACCAGTTGAGCAGATTGAAGCGTTCGGCGGCTTCCATCAGCGCGTTTCCCCGGGCCTGCCGGTTCAATAGCCCGGGATAGGCCGCCATGCCATTGCTGGAGGGGTCGACATCGAAACCGTATTTGGCCTTGGCACTGCGGTGCAGTTCCCAGTGCGCCCAGCGCTCCATGGCCTCGGAAATGGCCATGAAACGCGCGACCATCGGCGAGGGGGATGTGCCGCTGCCGTTGGCGGGACTATAAAGAGACCGGCCTGCGCGATCCTCCACCAAGCCTGCCTTGAGGTAGGCATTGGCGAGGAATTCGCGTTGGCCGAGGATCGTGACATCCGCCATCCCCAGTCGTTCGACCGGGCCACCTGCCGAGGCCATCACGCCTCGATAACGGAATGCGGCCAGGTTGAACACGGGGTGTTGTGCCAAACAAATTACAGACCTTTCTGGGGAGAGAATCCGCAAGGAACGCCTGATATTTCAGAACTGAGCGCGAATTCAGATTTTTCGCATTTCGTGGCCGACACCGGGTCGAGCGTCTGCGCAACTTGGGTGAGACCGACATTGATAAAAAGGCTCGAAGCGAGCCCGCTGATGGTATGGGTGATTGAGTTCATCGGCGTCAGTATCGCCAAAACCCGACTGAATTTGGATCATGCAAACAACCTGTTCCAAAGAGCGCTCACTGCTGTTACTTCCGGATTGGTTCACCTGTTTGCAGGTGCGTTTGCAAATTGCCCGGAACCTCCTTGCATGATAACACCTTGCCATTGAGCTCAATCATGCGGACCAAGTCCCACCATTACGCCGCAGCCGCGGCATTTTTGGGCTTCGCTTGGAGCCAGATTTTTGGGGCTTGGTCTGACAAAACCGCCGGCCTGCCTTCGCTGGAATACTTCTCTGCGCAGAAACTGGGCAGTGACAATTACCAGTGGACCATTGCCCAGGACAAACTGGGGCGGCTGTTCGTCGGCGGGATGGGGCTGATCGTGTATGATGGCCAGAATTGGACAACCCACCCCATCGGCAGTTCGTATGCCGTGCGAACAATTCAATTCGGGGACAATAACCGGATCTGGGTCGGTGGTGCGAACGAGATCGGCTATGTTGATGAGCCGGCCCTCGGCGACTTCAAGTATCGCTCCCTGTTGGACAAACTGCCGGATAACGAACGTCCCGTCGGGGAAATCTGGGGCAGCGGCGTGGTGGGGGCGAAGGTTTACTTCATGGGGCGGGAAAAGTTGTTCTGCTGGGACGGCACAGCTTTCCGCATTTGGCAGTATCCCAGCCAGAGCCGCTTGTTTCCCCTCAAACTAGGGAACGAAATCTGGTTTAAACACATGGAGACGGGCCAGTACCGCCAGACCGAAACCGGTCCAACCCTGGAAATAGAACACTCCCGGTTGCCCAACGGCGGCATCCTGGGGCTCAGCAAGGATTCATCCGGCCTGCTCCTGGCCAGCAGCCAGGGCTTTTATCGCCCGGGAGCCCCACCCCGGCAGGAATTTAGCGAGGAACTGAATCGCTACATCATTGAAAAC
>JANMTJ010000535.1:0-1909 GCA_031390295.1 Oleiharenicola sp. | reverse complement strand
CGGCCTTCCTGCCCCGGGACGAATGGCTGGGACTGCCCGCGGAAATAACCGTCCGCCTTTTGCGCGTGAAGATCCAAGAGGCGGGGTTTCGCACGCGGCATCTGACCCTGGCCACCACGCTCTTGGACCCCGTGCTTTACCCGGCGCAAGAAATCGTCGCCGCGTACGCGCGCCGCTGGCGCTTGGAAATGTGCTTGGACGATCTGAAGACCACTCTGGGCATGGAGAATCTGCGTTGCCGATGCCCCTCGATGGTGGAAAAGGAGCTTCTGGTCTTCTTGATCGCCCACAACCTCCTGCGCTGGCTCATGATCGACGCGGCCCGGCATGGCTCGGTGAGCCTGGAACGGATCAGCTTCAAGGGCAGCCTGGATGGGTACCGCCAATGGGCGGTGGCTCTATCCCAAGTGGGCCCCTCCAACCGCCACGCCAAGAAACGGGCCCGACTCTGGAGGGCGTTGCTGGCCACGCTGGCCGCCGATTTGGTCCCTGAACGCCCTGGCCGGCGCGAGCCCCGGGCGGTGAAAAAACGCAGCAAATACCCGCATCTCGACTGTCCCCGCAAACAGTATCGCGAGCGTCCGAGCCGCAACACACGACGCTCACTCGCTCTGGCTCGCAAACGCGCCAGTGCTATCTAAGCGCCATTCCCCCTCCGGGGTCGGTCCGTTTTTCTCCGCATTTCCGGAGGTCTACGACGCTCCGGCTACGTGCGAGTCGAAGGTCATGACGAAAACTGGTGAAAGTCCAAGTCCGATGATGATGTGGAAACAACGGGAACCCGAAGGCGACTGCGTTGCCGAGAGGCAGGGTGGGAAGCAGCCGGAGGGGAGTTCTCAGGCCCAAAGACGCCAATGTACAGGCGTTGAACTCGGTTCGGCGGGCGGGCGAAGGCGAGCCTACGTAGTAAAGGCGAAGCCGGGCATTGAGGTGTCCTGCGAGGCGGCCAGAAAGCACATCCGAGTGCCGACCTTGCGTTCCTCGAACGTGGTAGGGGTGAGCATGAGAATAAGACTGCGTCATGGCTGAACGAATGAGATCTGCGCCGGTGCTGTACAGGAGCGGCGCAGAAGTCAGAGCCGCCATAGTAGCGCTGGAGCGCGGGAAAGCCGCGTGAGCGAAGGGCGGTAGGAAGGTGAAAGCGATGGCTGCCACTGCGCCACGAAACCGACGCGATTGCCGGAAACGGCTAGCACGACCAGGGGACCGACCGTCCCTGCGCAGATGCAGAGCCATGGCTTGCTGCGAACCCCAAACGGGAGATCACGGTGAAGAGCCGTGGGTGGACCAGACCCTCCTCTCAAAGCGCGAGGGCATGGGCAACCAAGCAGCTCCGCGGTTGCGGTAAACACCAACTGGAGAGCCGGATGCGGGAAATCCGCCCGTCCGGTTCGGAGGGAGGGGTGGCGGCGCGAGCCGCCATCCCAACCCCAATCGTCAGTGGTCGCTCCACGACCCGAAAAAAGGGCCAAACTCGAGGCCGGGGGGTTTCACCCCCCGAGGTTTCACCCCCCGACCCCGACGTCACTGCGTCCCCGGCGGTGGGTGGTTCTTCGCCGCGTTATCGAGCACCAACACCCAGTCGAGTTGATCGCCCAGGTCGGGCGGGGTGAACTCGCGCTTGCCGGTGTTCGGGAATCCGCCAATGGCCGTGGACTGGCCGTCGCGGGGGTTGAACCACCACGCCTTCACCGTTTCCCCAGAGAGCTTGGCGAGGTCGAGGGTGAGCGTGCGTCGGGTTGGGAGATAGGCGATGGCAAAGGACCCGTCGTCGGCGACGGCGGTGACGGCGTAGTTGTTGGTCGCAAAGGCGCCGCGGCCATCAACCGCAAGTACGTTCCGCACATCGGGCAACAGCCTCCACCAGTCGCGTGATTCGAAGAGTGAGCGCAGATGCTTCAGGCTGACG
>JANMTJ010000528.1:0-2765 GCA_031390295.1 Oleiharenicola sp. | reverse complement strand
GGCATCGCCGATCGTGAGCCGGGAACCCGCGGGCACGAGACCGGTGATGGTGGCGGCCTTGGCGCGCAGGGTGAAAGTGCCGTCGGTGATTGCGATGACGTTGTCGCGACAGAACTCCGGCTGCAGTTGGAACCACTCGCTGATCGGCACCTTCTCCGTGCCGATGTCGCCGTCGCGGGTGCCGCGCTGGCCATTGACGCCGCCGTAGGCCCAGACGAGTTCAAGGCCGGGGGCGAGGTTGTCCCCCTCGGCGCGCACGACCAGTCCTTCCGTCTGATGCCACGCCAGCACGGCGAGCCGGAGCACGCCACGGGGGCCGAGCAATGGATCGCGAATCTCGTAGAGCAGTTCGCCCGGGCGGTAGCGCGTGGTGATCTGCGCGGCGGCCTGCAGCCACTTGGCGTCCGTGGCGGAACGGACGGCAAGCCGCAGGTTTCCGCCCCGCCCCGGCAGGTAGAGGACAAACTCGGGCTTGTCGCCGCCGTCGACGCGGAAGGCGGTGTTGCCGCCGTACAACGGCCGGTTGAAAAACTCGGCGCCGTTCTCGATGACAAAATCGCCGCCGTCGGGCCGGTAGCGCAGCGGCCGCTCGATGTTGTCCTCGAGGTTCGGCCACAGCCGGCTGGCAGCCGGGACTTGGGCCAGGAGGGAACCGCCCCCGGCCAGCAACACGCCGAGGGCCAGCCAAACCGGTTTGTAACGTAATATATTACAACGCCCCGGATGCACACCGCCCGGGGCCCGGCCAAAATGCTTCTGGCACGGAATGGTCATCGGGATGGCGGCCGGCTGTTCAGGCACCGCTGGCGAGGTTCAGCAGAAAGAGGAACAGGCCGACGATGCCCGCGGAGAGCGTGCAGCAGGCGAGAAACCCGATGGTGTCGGTGCGGTCCCATTTGCAAAACTCCCAGTTGGACCACGGCAGGAGCTTCGTGTGGTCGAACCGCGTCGGTTTGAGGCGGGTCTCCTCCATCGCGGCGGCCTCGAGCTCGGGCGTGTCCCCCACCGGGGTTTTCATCTTGCCGTAGAAGAGAGCCACGCGGGCCGGTTCGGTCGGTTTGGTGACCAGACTGACCACGATCAACACGCAAAACGGGAACAGGGCGTCGAAGAAGAACTGGAGCGTGAATCGTTGCGTCGGCGAGAGGGCGACGACGTTCACGCCCGCCCGGCCCAGCAGCCAGGCCTCGAGGTTGAACCGGTTGGTGCGGGTGGCGGCGGCGATGTAGGGACTGGCGAGATCGGCCGCGTCCTGGTGGACCACCTTGGAAAAATAGACGCCGGTGCCGGGCTTGGTGCTTGGCTGGGCCAGTTCCACGCTCTGGGCCAGCGCCGGGAACTTGGAGGCCGTCCACGGAATCACCAAGATGGTGAGCGTGGACAGGATCACGCACGCCCAGACCGCCGGGGCCGTGACGCGCCGCCACCAATAGGTGAGCAGCACCGCCGCCCCGAACGGGATGTTCACCGTGAGCACGACGTTCACGATCTCATAGAAGCTGCCCATCAGGGTCGCCGCCACCGTGCCGAGGATGAGCACGACCACGATGGTGCAGCGCGCGTAGAACACGCCCTGTTTCTGCGTGATGTCGGGCCAGATCTGGCGGTAGACGTTGCGCACGAAGAGCGAGGAAATGGCGAGCGCCTTGGCCGCCAGCGTGGACATGGTGCCGGCGAGCACGCCGGCGAGCATCAGCCCGACCAGGCCGGGGCCGAGCAGCTGGTTCGACATCGAGCCCCACACGGCGTCGGGGTCCGACAGGCCGCCGACGCCGAACATCGCGACGGCGATCAGGCCGGCAAAGGCCCACATGATGATCATGAGCCGCTTCAGGTAGGTGCCCGAGACGCCGGAGCGCGCGGCAAACTCGTTCTTGGCCGAGCCGCAGATGCCCATGTTGTGGCTGAGCCCGCCGTTCTGCACGATGCTCACCAACAAGATCCCGACGAGGCTCCACACGGTGAACTGCGCCCCACCCGCCGCGCCAAAGAGGTTGAACATTTCCTTCGGCACCTTCTCGGCGAGGGCCGACCAGCCGCCGATCGCGTTCAGGCCCGTGGGGATAAGCAACAGCGAGAAGACGATGATCAGGACGCTCTGGAGCCCCTCGTTGACCGCGGCAGCCGCCATGCCGCCCAGCACGATGTAGGTGCCGACGACCAGGGTGAACACGGCGTAGAACAGGATGTCGTTCAGCACGGTCACGTAGCTGCGCAGCTCGCCGCGGGCGTTGCGGTCGCGCAGGGTGTCCAGCCTCAGCTGCGCCTCGGCGGCCAGAGGCGCGGCGGCGACCTGTTTTTCCAGCAACTTGAGCTCGCGATAACCCTCGACGGCCGCCCGTTCCGGCACGGTCCATTGCACCTCCTGCTTCACGACCAGCGAGGAGGCGATCTTGTAGGCCGTGACGTTGCCGAAGCCGAGGAACACGCAGGCCACGAGGATCTGGAAAGTCGCGTAAAACAGGCTGAGCCCCTTGCTCGCATAGCGGTCCTCGAACAGGTCGGAGACGGTGGTCAGGCGCACGCGGCGGAACCACACGTTCATGAACCAGAAGTAGGGGTTCATGAACACGGTCTGGAAGGACAGCCACGCGCCGGGCGCACCCTGCTGGTAGA
Source organism: Oleiharenicola sp. (assembly GCA_031390295.1). Classification (GTDB taxonomy): domain Bacteria; phylum Verrucomicrobiota; class Verrucomicrobiia; order Opitutales; family Opitutaceae; genus Lacunisphaera. The sequence continues at coordinate 149 of JANMTJ010000528.1, read as the reverse complement.
CAAAGCTGGCGGTGCTCACCGCCCCCTGCGGCTCGGTGGCGTTGCCGAAATTCAGAAAGAACTGGTAGAGCTTGCCCAGCTTGCGGCCCGCCAGGAAGAAACCGTCCTCATTCTGGGTGGCACCGGAGGCCCGGCGGCCGATCCAGACC
>JANMTJ010000500.1:0-1658 GCA_031390295.1 Oleiharenicola sp. | reverse complement strand
CTGGCCGCCCAGTTTCTTCTCCCAATGGCTGCGCACCGCCGGGCTCAGGTAGTAAGCGGTCGCGACAAAATGAAAGTCCTCCTCGCGGTCAAAGGGCACGCTCCACGTCGCCCAGCAGGCGTCGAGGTCGATGTCCTTCTTCACCTCCTCCGGCACTTCGTAGCCGCGCAGATCCACCACCCCCACCCCGTGGTCGTCCACGACGTGGTGCAGCACATCCTCTTCCCGCAGCACCTTTTTCTCATAGACCAAGATGCTGAGCACCGAGCTCTGCCGCACCTGGCCGGAAGCCGCCACCTCGAGCAGGCGCTCGTTGGCCGCCTCCAGGTCCTCGAATTTGACCAGATTGTGCTCAATGAGCGCCGAACCGAGCAGCCGGTTGGCTCTCATCAACAGGGGTCGGTATTCCGTCGGGGCCATGTTCATACTGTTATGACATGCTACTTAGCCCGCCGGGTTTGGCGATTTCTTTTCTTTGGCCCGCATCCGGCGCACCCGCTTCAACAACTCCTTGCGAAGCTTCGGGATGCCCTCCTCGGAGAGGCACGAAATCGGGACGACTTCCGCCTTGGAGTAGCGGGTCTTGAATTTCTTCAGGTTCGCGGGCGCGGCGGGTTCGTCCATCTTGTTCGCGGCGATCAGGCGGGGCTTGTCGAGCAGGGCCTGGTCGTAGAGTTCGAGCTCCTTGAGCAGCTGCTTGTAATCGTCGCGCGGATCGCGCGTGTCGGTGCCGGCCATGTCCACGATCAGGAGCAGGAGCTTGCAGCGCTCGATGTGGCGCAGGAACCGGTGCCCCAGCCCCTTGCCGTCGCTGGCCCCGGCGATGAGCCCGGGCACGTCGGCCAGCACGAGCCGGTCGTACTCCTCCTTGAATTCCATGACGCCGATCTGCGGGTGCAGCGTCGTGAAGGGATACGCGGCGGTCTTGGGCCGGGCGTTGGTGATGAGGTTGGTGAGGGAGGATTTGCCGGCGTTGGGGAAACCCACGAGGCCGACGTCGGCGATGCTCTTCAGTTCCAGCCGGAACTCGCCGATCTCGCCCGGTTCGCCGGGTCCGGTCTTGGTCGGGGCGCGGGTGACCGAGGTCTTGAAACGGGTGTTGCCGAAGCCGCCCTTGCCGCCCTTGAGCAGCACGTATTCCTGGCCGTCCACGAGGATCTCCACGATCTTCTCGCCGGTGTCGCGCTTGTAGACAATGGTGCCCAGCGGCACGCGCAGGAGGGCGGGCCGGCCCTCGCGGCCGTTGCAATCCTTGCCCAGCCCGTGACCGCCGCGTTCGGCGTTCCAGTGCGGCTTGTACTTGAAGTCGATCAGGTTGTTCTGGTCGTCATCGCCCCGCAGCACGACGTCCCCGCCCTTGCCGCCGTCGCCCCCGTTGGGCCCACCCCACGGCTCGTATTTTTCGCGGCGGAAGCTGGAGCAGCCCCGGCCACCGTCGCCCGCGCGGGCTTTGATGCTGGTTTCGTCGATGAACATACCGGCTAAGACGCCCAGTCCGGGCGGTATGTCAAAGCTTCCTCAGATCGCCACCTTGATACCCTTGCGCAGGTAGGTCGGCACGTCGAGATCCTGACCCTCGAAGAGGTTGCGGTCGGACTTGTCGAAGGCGCCGCGGTTCTCGGCCGGTTCGCCCTGGAAGCCGAATTCCTCCTGCTTGA
>JANMTJ010000480.1:0-2022 GCA_031390295.1 Oleiharenicola sp. | reverse complement strand
GTTGCCCTTGACCCGCGCACCCGAGGCAATGGAGATCGTGCCCGCCAGCACCACCACGGAAGCATTGTTTTGGGCGATGCCGGCCGAGTACACCAGCCAGGGTCCGGTGGGACTGGCGGTGGGATTCGAATCATAGCTGTCAGCGTAGGTGCTGTTGGACAAGGTCAGTCCGTTCAATGCCACCAACCCATGCCCGAGGGTGCCCGCCTGCCGCCGGAGCGCCAGGTGTACGGTCCGGATGATCGGCCGGCCGCCATCAAACGGCGTCACCACTGCCTGGGAGACGATGTAGGGCGCGGCATCGCTGCCATCGTAGCCCTTGACGTAGACCTTGACGACGCCGACCGCATTCTGGTCGCGGTTAAACGTCGGGAGCGTGCGCATCGCATTCGTGGCGACGATCGTCCAGCCCGTCCACGCAGTCGCCGGCGCCGTGCCCACGGACATCTGGTTGAAGCAGTAGAACGCCTCCTCGACGCCCGCCTCGGCAAGGTTGGCGGCATCGTTGGCGAAAAAGGTGCGGTGGGCGACCTTGAGCGAGGTGCGGCTCAGCGTGAGGTAGCTGCCCAGCACGAGGGCGAGACCCGTGGCGAGCAGCATGGCCGTGAGCAACATGCTGCCCCGCTCGCCGGTGTGGCGGCGGGTGACGAAGGGAACTGGCAGACAGCGGCGCATCAGGAGGTGGGCTTGTTGCGCAGGACAAAGATGGCTGACACCGCTGTGTCAGTGGTGCGCGCGATCGTCGCCTCCGAACGGACGACATTCAGGCTGACCTGGATACCCTTGGTCGCAAGATCGGTGGTCGCAACCGCGCCGTCACGATCATAGCGGGCGAAAGTCAGGCCGGCGGAGCCGTCGGCGAGCAGGGGTATGCCCCGCACCAGGTAAATGCGCCCGACTGTCACCGCGCTGCTCGCCCCGGGCACGCGGAAAAAACTCTGCGTCGCGCTCGTCCAGGCATAGGTCACCTGGGAAGTGGTCCCGTTCTGGGCCGGCAGCGTGAGGGTGATGTCGCTGGCCCCGTTCCACGTGATGGTGATCGCGCTCTTCAAGTCGCCCTCCAGCTGCTCGAGGCCCCGGCGCACTTGGGAGCTCATCTCCGCGTATTGCGTGGCGCGGGTGCCGCTGCGCAGCAGCTCGAGATTGGTGGCCAGCACCCCGGCCAGCACAATGGCGCCAATGACCGCGGCCACCATCAGCTCGATCAGAGTGAAACCACGTGCGCGCCTGCTCCGGGGACTAAGAGTTGTAGATATGCTCACGGAGCCCTCCCTGGGTGTAATAGGTGGTGTAACTGCGGGTGAGGTTGCGGCCGTTGTAGCCCCGCCAGCTGACCGTCAGCGTGATCTGCACCATCTGCCCGGAATGGCCGGCCACCACGGCCACCGTGCGCGACAGGGTGAAGCGGCCGCTGATCGCCGGGTTGCGCGCAAAACTGGCGTCGATGACGGGCACGTACGTGGCGTCGCTGGCCTGGGTCCAGTTGAAGAGACGCTCCTTTTCCATTTCGCACTGCAGGATGTTGGCCGCGACCTCCAGGTTGCGCGCGGTGTCGAACTGCAGGAACGCGCTCTGCATGGCCGTGATCGAGGTGGTGAGGGCGAGGGCAAGCACGAGCACCGCCATGGCCACCTCCACAATGGTGAAGGCCCGGCTCGCCGCACCAGGATCTCGATCCGCTCGTGTGTGCGACTGTTGCATTGGACCCTCAGGGGATGCGTTGGTAGACCTCTCCACAGTAAGCCAGGTTGCCGTCGGCTCTGACCTCGATCACCCCGCCCGGCTGGTCTGTAGCCAGGCAGAGTTTCCCGTCCACCCGGCCCAGCTGGTAGGTCACGTAGACCACGCGCGGGGCCTCCACGGCGCCGAGTTCAAACAATTTCAGCTCCCGCGGACCGGTCACCACAATGCCATGCTGGCCGGGCTCGTTCCCGGTCAGATAGACCCCGGTCAGCTTGGGCTGCAGCCCAGCACGCTCCGCAGGCTCGACCCGGACGAATCCCGCCGGGCGGGCGTCTGGGC
>JANMTJ010000454.1:0-11957 GCA_031390295.1 Oleiharenicola sp. | reverse complement strand
CGCCAGGGTCTGGTCGAGTCCGTGCATTGCCTGAACCCGCAGGAGGTCCTCTCACCCGGACAGGCGGTTGAACTGACCCGCGTCTGCGCCGCCTATCCCTGGCTGACCGACGACGCCTTTGTGGCCGAACACCTTGACCGCTGGTTGCGCTGAACCATGCCCGCCCTGCCCCCACCCGGATCCTGCGAGGAACTGCTCGCGCAGATGGTCTCCTTCGAGACCGTGAATCCCAATTTCGGCGGCCCGGCGGGCGGTGAGGCCGCGCTGGCCGCGCATCTCGAGTCGCTCGCCCGCCACTGGGGCCTGCAAACCCGCCGCTGTCCGGTGGGCGATGGCACATGGAACCTGCTCGTCACCGCCGAGGTTTCCCCGGCCGCCGAATGGCTGCTGTTCGAGAGCCATCTCGACACCGTCAGTACCGACGGCATGACCGTGCCGCCATTCCAGATGACGATAGCCGGCCATCGGCTTCATGGCCGCGGCACCTGCGACACCAAGGGCTCGGGCGCCGCCATGCTTTGGGCCCTGCAGGATTACGCCCATCAGCCGGGCCGGGCGCGCAATGCCGGCATCATCTTCGCCCGGGACGAGGAGGCGCAGATGACCGGTGCCCAGGCCTTCGCAGCCACTGAAATGGGCAACTTCCCGCGGCTCCGCGGCATAGTGGTGGGCGAGCCCACCCTGCTCCGGCCGGTCGTGGCGCACAACGGCGCCCTGCGCTGGCGCACCATCACGCGGGGCGTCGCGGCCCACTCCGCCGACCCCGGCAAGGGCCGCTCGGCCATCAGCGCCATGCTGCGCGTGATCGAGGCGCTCGAAACCCGCTTCGTGCCGCTGGCCCGGCGCGACTTTCCGCTGACCGGCCGCGCGGCGGCCAGCATCAACGTCATCCGCGGCGGCTCGGCCGTGAACATCATCCCCGATTACTGCGAGATCATCTGCGACCGCCGTCTGGTGCCGGGGGAGACCGCCGCGCAGGTGATCGCCGAGCGTGACGCCGCCTTGGCCGGCCTGGCCGTCGAGCACGACGGCCAATACCTCGCCCCGCCCCTCGCCCCGGAGAGTTCCGCCGCCTTCCATGCCTGGGCCTCGCCCGCGCTCACCGCCTGCGGCCTCGATCCCACCGCCATCGGGGCGCCCTATGCCACCGATGCCAGCCACTATGCCGCCGCGGGGGCGCAGGTGATCGTCCTCGGTCCCGGCGAGATGGCGCAGGCTCACACCAGGGACGAGTGGCTCGACCGCCGCGAACTCGCCCGCGCCGTGTCGGTCTACGGCGCCCTGCTCCGGCTGCCGGCCTGAGCCGTCCTCACCCTTTATGAAATCCGCTTTCCTTGGTCTCATGCTGGCGGCCGGCAGTGCGCTGGCCGCCGTCACCCCGCTGCCCCACCTCCCGCCGGACCTCGTCGAACTCGCGGTGCGCACGAAGGCCCCGCGCTGGAAGTTCGTCGACCATCAGCGCATCCGGGAAATGCGCGAGACCTTCGCCCTCCAGGTCACGGCGGCCGCCGCCTTCCAGACGCCCGATACCATCGTCGACGGCCAGACCCTCGCCACCCACCTCGCCGGGAAACTCCGGTTCATCCTCGTCACCTCCGAGCTTTATGCCGACGGCAGCAGCCGCGAACCCGAGGCCCAGGGCGGCATCGGCGGCTGGACGCACCACGTGCCGGCGCACGCCCTGCTCCTCGCCAAGCGCACGCCGGCCGTGTGGAACCAGCTTACGGCCGACGAAAAGGCGCACGCCGACCTGCTGATGCAGGCCCTCGCCCTCGCCGCCCACTTCTGCCTCGACGACGACAACGACTATTACCTGCTCCTCGACGGCTACTCGCTCTTTCACAAGAGCTGGAACCCCAACCATGTCGAAGGCTACGTCGGCGCGATCATCTCGGCCTCGCTCTACTTCGGGCCGGACGAGCTGAACGCCTTCTTTCAAAGCTTCGACTTCGACCGGTTCGTCGCACGGCTCGACGCCGCGAACTTCCAGAACATCAAGCGCTGCTGGACGTGGAATCCGGCGATCCGCGGCCTGATGATGAACGGCGGCTCCATCGCGGTGCCGGAGAAACAGGTGCTCGCCCAGGGCGTCGTCACCCGGGGTGCCGGCGTGCGCAACAGCTTTACGCTCGGGGGCGACACCTTGCACCAGCCGTGGGCCCTGCACCGCGCGCAGGCGCTGCGGCTTTACTCAAAGGCCGTGCGCACCCGCGTGATCGCCACCGAGGAATTCACCTCGGGCCTGATGAACCGGGCCAGCCCCGCCACGGAGTCACCCTGGGAGGGACAGATGGGCATGCTGCACGAGTTTGAGAGCACGGATTGGAACGGCCTGCGCACCAGCCTCGGCTACGCTTACGAGGGCGTGATGATCGACATCCCGACCGCCACCACGCTCAAGCTGGTCGGCGAGTGGCGGGCGGCCGAGGGCGGCGACATGCTTGAGCGGCGCATGGGTGTCGGCATGGGCGATATGCTCTTCAAGGCCAGGGAAGGCTACCGCAGCTACTCGCAGGCCAAGCCACGCGAGTATTGGTGGGACAAGGACCTGCTGCCGATGGGGGCGGACTTCATCACGGGGCTCTGGCAGACTTACTTCGCCGCACCACCCCCGCCCTCGAAGTAGAAGCTATTCCCATGTCCCGCCCTCCCCTCGTCTCCTCCGTGGAAATGCGCGCCGGCCGTCCGACGCTGCTGCTCAACGGCTCGCCGCACGCGCCGCTCATCTACGCGCTCAGCGACTGCCCCGGCGCCCGCTGGTCGTGGGAGGAGGTACCGGCGCGCAACATCGGCCTGTTCGCCGCCCAGGGGGTCCGCCTTTTCCAGCTCGACCTCTGGTTCGAACAGATGATCGCCACGCCCGGCGGCAAAATCGATCTCACCCTCGCCCAGCGACAAATCGCCGGCGTACTCACGCAATGCCCCGACGCCGCCGTGATGCTGCGCCTGCACGTCAACGCGCCGCGCTGGTGGTGCGAACAGCATCGCGACGAGTGCGTTGGCTACGCGGACACCACGGTGGAGGAAAAGGAATCCTGGGGCCTGGTGCGCCCGGTGATAGAGGACGGCAGCCGTCCGCTCCGCGCGAGCTTCGCCTCGCGATTGTGGCAGGGATGGGCGCACGCGCACCTGACCGATTTCTGCACGCGCCTGGGCGCCACGCCCGAGGGCGGCGGGGTGTTTGCGATCCAGCTCGCCAACGGGCTCTACGGCGAGTGGCACCAGTTCGGCTTCCTGCACCATGATCCCGACACCGGGGTCGCGGCGACGAACTCCTTCCGCGCCTGGCTGCGCGCCCGCTACGCCACGGACACCGGCCTCGCCGCAGCGTGGCACCGGCCCGGCAGCCGTATCGACGACGTGCGGCCCCCCGACTCACCCGCACGCGAGCGCGCCGACCTCGGTCCGCTGCGCGACCCGCGTAAGCAGCAGGACGTGATCGACTCCTTCACCTGGCTCCACGGCACGATGGCCGACACTCTCCTCGACCTGGCGGCGAACGTGAAGCGCTCCTGGCCGCGCCCGGTCGTGACGGCCGCCTTCCAGGGATATTTCTACGGCCAGTTCGGTCGCAATGCCGCCGGCAGCCACCTCGCGCACGACAAGGTCCTCGCCTCGCCCCACCTCGACTGCCTCTGCTCCCCCGCCTCCTACACCGACGGCGTCCGGGCCATGGGCGGCTCGGGCCACGGTCGCGGCATCACCGGCGCCGTCCGCCGCGCCGGCAAGCTCTGGCTCGACGAGAACGACCACGGCACCTTCCTCGTCGGCTGCCCGTGGGACCGGCATTTCAAGACCACCCTTGAGGATGACATTGCCTGCCTCCGCCGCAACGCCCTCCAGCCCGTGCTCCGCGGCGGCGGGCAGTGGTGGTATGACTTCGGCATGGTGGCGGGGACCCCGGACTTCGCCACCCATGGCAACATCGGCTGGTGGGACCACCCGCGGCTCGCCCAGGAGGTGCAGGCGGTGCATCGGATCGCGCAGGCGCGGCACGCACACCCGTTCAGCCGGCCCGCCGACGTGCTCGTTATCCACGACCCGTGGTCCTTCTGTCACACGGTCGCGAAGCGCTGGTCGCTCGAGGGATTCAAGTTCGGTGACCAGCCGCCGGTCGGTCCCAACCCGTTTTCCGGCCGCGGCATGGACGGCCTGCTGGAAGGCCTCTACCGCTCCGGCCTCGTGCTCGACGAGGCCCTCATCGGGGAACTCGCGACGATCGATCTCTCGCCCTTCAAGTTGGTGATCTTCGGCTCGACCGTGGTGCTCGACGACGCCCAACGGCAGCTCATCGCGACAAAAGTCGCCACCGGTGGCCGCCATGTCGTACTCACCGGCTATGTCGGCTGGAGCAACGGTTCCGAAATCGGCGGCGCCCTCGCCACGGAGGTCAGTGGCATCCCAACCACCGGCCGCGATGCCGCCGTGCCCACCTCCGTGCTCCAACTCGATGGCGCCACGGAAACCCAGGTGCTCGAGGCGCCCAAGCACGTGCCCGCCTATGACGTGCCAGCGACGCAGGTCGCTGGCCGCTGGGCCGACGGCAGCATCAGCGCCGCGTGGCGCAAGACAGACGCCGCCACGTGGTGGTCGTTCGGTGTTTGCCCGACCGCCCCCGTCGTCCTCCGCGCCCTCGGCCGTCGCGCGGCCTGCCACGTCCTTAACGACCACGACGACGCCACGACCCTCGGTGACGGCCTGTTGATGGTGCACACCCTCACCGGCGGGGCGCGCACGCTGCGCCTGCCCGGCGGCAAGATCATCTCGGTCAACCTCCCCGCCCGCAGCACGACCGTGTTCGATGCCGAGACCGGCACGGCGGTGCTGGCCTCCTAGACCACCACCGGCTTGACCCGGCCGATCAGCTCCACGGGTCGAACAGCACCTTGATTGCCTCCTGCCGGCGCAGCAGCTCCACGCCCTCGGCATAGTGCTGCAGCGACAGTGTGTGGGTGACCAGCGGCGCGAGCCGCAGTCTGCCCGCCAGGATCAGTGCGAGGGCGGATTCCGCCGCCGCGCGATTGTGGTCGCCATAGCCGAGCAGCGTCACGCCCGGGCCCCACATGTGATGCGGGGCGTAGCGTACCTCCTCCCGGAGCACACCGAAAAGCGCCACCGCCTCGCGCGTGCGATCGAGCAGGAATTCAACCGACCCGGACCGGCCCGTGCAATCAAGGGCGTAATCCAGCGCCGGTTCACCACGCCGGCCCGCGGGCCAGGCCGTGACATCGGGTGTCACCACCCGGCTGGCTCCCAGCGTGAGGGCCAGTTCGCCCCGCGCGGCCAGCGGATCAATCCCGATCACTTCGGCCGCGCCATGCGCCACTGCCAGCTGCACGGCGACCAGGCCGGCCGGCCCGAGCCCGGCCACTCCCACCCGGCGGCCGGCGAGATTCCCCACCGCGCGGAGCCGCTGGAAGGAAACTTCCACGCACATCGCCAGCTCGAGCGAGGCTATCTCCGCCGGCGGCAATTTGTCCGGCACAGCCAGCAGGTCCGCCTCGGCAAAGGTATTGTATTGGCCGTAGAAACCCATCCGCGGCTTGCCGGTATCGCGCCACGCGACCACGCGCTGTCCGACGCGCAGATGCTTCACGTCGGCGCCGAGAGTCGCAACTTCGCCCATCGCCTCGTGGCCGGGTTGTCCCGGCAGATACGGGTAGACCAGTGATTGTCCGGGAAACATCGGCCGGCCGTCGAAGAGGTGCAGATCCCAATGCGGACAGGTGGTCACTCCAATCACGCGCATCAGCACTTCCCCGGGTCCGGGTGCCGGGACCGGCACTTCCTGCCACACCGGAGTCCGCGGGGCCGCGAGTTGAAGCTGCATCATGGCGGGAGGAGTCTTCATGCCGGGTTTCCCGCCACCGGCCAGTCGAGCACCACGCCGAGCACGTGCTCGCGCTTGCTCTCGATCAAGGCCCAGGCCTCCGCCGCCTGCGCGACGGGAAACCGGTGGGTAATCAACCGGCTGGTCTCGAGCCGGCCCGTCCTGATCCATTCCATCGTGGCGTCCAGCCGCTCGCGGGTCAGCCCCGCCACGAGGTCGAACGCCAGCTCGCGGAACCGGTAGCGCTGTAACTCGATCATATCCTCCGTGCCGTAAAAACCCGCCGACACCACCGTGCCGCCATGGGCCATCACCGGCAGGTAGTCATCGTAGAAAGTCGTGTCCCCCACCGTGTCGATCAGCACCTGTACGGGGGTGTCTGTCAGTTTTTTCAGCTCCGCCACGCCGGAGCCGGCCGCCACGCGCAGGGTTTCGCCGCGACCGGCGGCGCGAAAGGCGGCCAACCGCGCCTCATGTCGTCCGGTCATGATGACCCGCGCGCCGCGCGTGAGCAGCGTCTGCCCGGCCCACTGCCCCACGAGCCCGTCGCCGATGACCACGGCCAGCTGCCCTGCCAGCACGCGCGGCCGGGTGCCGCAATTGTAGCCAACCTGGGTCAGCACCAGTCCGGAGTAGGCGACCGGGTCGGCGCCCGCCGGCAGCTTGTGCACGAATCGTTCATGGCAGACCGACGGCGAGACATGCCCGGCATGCCGGTCAAACATGCCCTCCACCTGGCTCATCACGGCAAAAACCATGTCACCCACCACCAGCGCGCGCACGGCCGCACCGACCTGCGTCACGCGACCGACTTTCTGGTAGCCCGCGATGATTGGAAAAGGCGATGGATCCCCCGGTCGCCAGGTCGTATCCCCCGCGGTGCGTTCGCCCCGCAGGAAGGAACCCTCGGTGCCATTGCTGATCCACGAATGCCAGACGTCGATCACGACGTCCGCCGGACCCGGCGGGGGACACTCGACCGGCAGAAACCGGACCTGGCCGGGAGCGGTGAAGACAACGGCGTGGGCGTGCATGGGGAAACGGGACTTCGCCCACTCAGGCCGTCCCGCCACCGAAGAAATTTTCCTCCAGCATGAGCGAGAGGCAGTGATAAACCGCCAGGTGGTATTCCTGCGCCCGGTAAGTCTCGGCCGACGGCGCGCAGATGCACACATCGCTCAGTCCCTTCAGTTTTCCGCCGGTCGCCCCGGTCAGAGCAACCACCTTCATGCCCTTCGCCCGCGCCACCTCGGCGGCCGCGCAGACGTTCTTCGCATTGCCGGAGGTGCTGAGTCCGACGAGTACATCGCCGCGCCGGCCGAGCGCCGAGGTCAGCTGGGCGTAGGCCAGATTCGGGTCGACGTCGTTGCCAAAGGCCGTGCTCGCGGCCGGGAAGGAAGTCAACGGAATCGCCGGCAGCGCGCCCTGCAACTTGGCGGCGATCGCCGGGCGCAGGGTACCACGCTCCTTTTTCGAGAGCGGCCGATCCTTGCAGAAACCCTTGAGCAATTCGCCCGCCCAGTGGTCGGCGTCGGCGGCGCTGCCGCCGTTGCCACAGAGCAGGACCTTGCCGCCGGACTGGAAACACTTCCGCAGCATCTCGTAGGCCTGCTGGATGGACGGCCCGGAACCGGTCAGTTCGGGGCGGCGCTGAAGAAGGTCGGTCAGGTGGCGTTGGGGCATGGGGTGGTTCAGTTCACTTTTCCGGGCAAAGTATCAAGGGCGTGCAGCGCGACTGCAACCGCCGCGTTGCTGCCAATCGTCTCACCCAGCACGGCCGGCAGGATCCGGCAGACCGCCAGCGCACTGGGCAGGGCCTCGGCCGCCAGGGCGCGGTTCATCGCCGGCACCAGCAGGGCGGAACACCGCGGAAAAAATCCCCCGAGCACGATGCGCTCAGGGTTCAACGTGTCGATCAGCAGCGCCAGCGCCTCGCCCAGACGTTCCCCCGCCGTGTCCATGACCTTGCGCGCGAGGGCGTCGCCCATGGCCGCAGCCTCGGCGATGTCCTTCAGCGTGGCGCCCGGCTGCGGCCAGCCCATCTCCAAGGCGAGCCGCGCGATCCCGCCGCCGCTGCAAAAGCCCTCGAAGGAACCGTGCTTCCCGAAACCGAGCGGGCCGATGGGCCGCAACCGCAGATGCCCGACTTCGCCGGCCTCACCGGACGCCCCCTCGTAAAGCCGGCCGTTCAGGATCAGGCCCGCGCCCATGCCGGTGCCAGCGGTGAGAAAGACCATGTGCTTGCACCCCTGCCCCGCCCCGAAATGCCATTCAGCGAGCGCGGAGGCGTTCGCATCGTTCATCAGGAAGGCGCGTCCGCCAAACACCTCGGTGAAGGCGCGGCAGATGGGAATATCGACCCAACCGGGCAGGTTGGGCGGACACAGGATGACCCCGCGCCCGGCATCAAGTGGACCACCGCAGGAAATGCCAAACACCACCTCCGGGGCCGGCGCGAGCCCCTCGACCGCCTTCCGGAAACGCGCGAAGCTAGCCGCGTAATCCTGGGTCGGAAAGCGGTCCACTTCCACCACGGCGCCGCCTCGCAGTACGCTGACCGCGCACTTGGTTCCGCCGATGTCGATCCCGATGATTTGCACACGAAAACTGTGACAGCCCGCACGCACGGGTCAATGCGCCCGAAGCACGCTTGATCCCGCGCCGCGAAGCGCCACTTTGGTTTTCCAACGATGCCCTACCGTCGATCCATCTCCACCCTGGGTTGCCCTGAATATTCATTGGAACAGGTCCTCGCCCTCGCGCAGCGCCATGGCCTCGACGCCGTGGAAATCCGCGCGCTCGCCAACACGATCGACGTGCCCGCGGTCCTGGCCACGGTCTACGGCACGCCCGCCGCACTCGCGGCCCGGATGAAATCCGCGCCGGTGCCGATCGTATCGCTCGACACTTCGCTGAAGCTCGCGGCAAACACGCCGGAGGATCGCGCCGGCTTCCTCCGTTTCCTGCCCTGGGCCGAGGCCTGCGGGATCCCGTGGCTGCGCGTATTCGATGGCGGCAGGAATGCGGATGCCGTCACGCATCAGGCCATGGCGGACACGGTGGCTTGGTGGCGCGCGGAAAGAAAAAGACACGGCTGGAAGGCCGAGATCATGGTCGAGACGCACGACGCGCTGTTCACCGCGACTTCCATCCACCAGTTCCTCGCGCTGGCCCCCGGCACCGCCATCCTCTGGGACACCCAGCACACCTGGCGCAATGGTGGCGAGGAGCCGTTGACCACCTGGCGGGCGATCAAGCCGCATGTCGTGCACATCCACGTGAAGGACAGCATCAGCAAGCCCAGCGCCAAGCATCCATTCTCCTATGTGCTGCCCGGCGAAGGCGAGTTCGCCATGGCGTCGCTGCGCACCGCGCTGCAGGCGGAGTTCACCGGATGCGTCAGCCTTGAGTGGGAAAAACTCTGGCACCCCTATCTCGCTCCGCTCGACGACGCGCTGACCGCCGCGGCGAAGTGCCAGTGGTGGTGACGCGCGGGCCTAGGGCGCCAGCAAACCCTGCTTCTGCAGAAATTCGATCATCAGCTCGCGGGACTTTCCCCGCCACTCGGGCACGTCGTTGCCGAAGTTGTGACCGCCGCCCGGCACGATGTGCAATTCGCAGACGTTGCCGGTCGCAACGAGCCGGTCACGCAGCGCGAGGGCCTGCCGCAGCGGCACGGTTTTGTCCGCGTCACCATGGAAGGCCAGGACCGGCGGCATGGCGGCGTCAAGCTGGTGGACGGGAGAAAGTGCGGTGGTGTGCTCCCCGAAGCGCTGCGACGTGTAACCGGTCTCGGCCGAGGTGTCGGAAACGGTGCTGAACAGGATCAGCGCCGCGGGCTTGAGGCGCGGTGATTCCTTTTCGTCGGAACCGGGGGGCGCGGGGTTGATGGCGGTCCAGAGGGCGACGTGTCCGCCGGCGGAGTTGCCGCCCACGGCGATGCGTGCGGGATCCAGGCCCAGTTCGGCGGCGTGGTCCTGCACCCAGCGCAACGCGGCGCGACTGTCGGCCACCGAGGCCAGCGGCGACGTGTCGTTCCGGCCCTTGGTGCGGTAGTCGGGCGCGATGCCCACCATCCCGAGCTTGGCGGCGGACTTGGCCCAGCCGATCGAGTTGGCCGGCGTGCCGGTCGTCCAGCCGCCGCCGAAGAAAAACATCAGCGCGGGGCGCCCGTCGCCCGCTTTCCAGCCGTCGGGCTTGACCACGAACAGGCGCGCCGGGCCGCGGTCGCGATAGTGGAAAGTCTCCGCGCCGGGAAACTCGGTCGGCGTGGTTTCCGGCGCCGGTTGCGCGAGCAAAGTCGCGGTGGCGCAGAACAGGAGAAGCGCCCGGAGGATCATACAACACCCCCCGCCCTGACTGGCACCCCGCTCCAGAGGGGATTTTTGCTAACGAAGGTTTGGGTCCCCGCTGGAGAGGAGTGGCGCGGAGCGACGGGGGGTGTCGATGGCGGCACAGTGTAGCGCGGCGACATCACTTTCTCAGCCCTTCCCCGCTTCCTCGTTGCTCACGGGCTTGAAGCTCGGCCGGCCGTAGCGCTGCGTCGGCGGAGTACCGTACGGGTTGTGCTTGAACTCATCCACCCCGCGGCAGAGGTAGATCTTGAAGTTCGGATTGACCGACAGGTCGTTCTTCACGTTGGTGCCGGAGTAGCGCATCGTCAGTCCGGCACGGCGGCGGTCCGACGGGTTGGCCGGCGAGCCGTGGATGGCCCGGTCGTCGTGCAACGAGCACTCGCCAGCCTTGAGGCGGAACTGGATCGCACTGTCGGCCTTGAAGTCGCTGCCGTCCTCCAGCTCGAGCGTGAGCACCGAGCTGGTTTCTTTGGAGCGGCGGTGCTTGATGACCCCGCCCTTGTGTGAGCCGGGGAGCAGTTTCATGCCGCCGTTGATCTCGTCGACGTCATCGAAGGCCAGCCAGACCGTGACGGAGTTGTGCGGTGCCATCGGCCAGTAGTAGGAGTCCTGGTGCCAGCCGACCGTCGCGAGCGAATGCGGCTCCTTGATGAAAAAGTTGCTCGCCCAGCAGTAGAAGTTCGGCCCGAGGATGCCCTCGACGAGGTCGAGGATCTTCGGGTTCATCGCAATTTCATACAGGTAGGTGCTGGTCTCATGCCACTCGCGGATGTCCTTGCTCGTCTCGCCGGGCTGGAGCAACGCGAGCAGCTGCGGAAGCTCGGCGTTGATCCGCGTCATTTCCTCGCGGGTGTAGATGGGCGGCAGACCGAGCAGGTAGCCGTTCTCGTGGTAGAAGTGCTGCTGGGCGGGGGAGAGCCGGTGGGAGTTGTTCATTGGGAAATCAGCGGCCGAGGTATTTGTCGCGGCCCAGGACGAGGGCCTCGATCTTCCGGTCGGCGATGGAGCGCTTGAGCATCCAGAAGCCGCAGTCGGGGTGCACCCAGCGCACGCGGCCCGGGCCGACTTTCTTCTCCACCGCCTCGATGCGGGCGGCGACCTCGTCGGCGGTCTCGATGTGGTTGACCTTGATGTCGATCACGCCGACGCCGAGGGAAATTTTCCTGTCGATGTGCCTGAGGGCGTCGAGGTCCGCCGCCGGGCGGTGGGCCAGCTCGAGCACGAGGTGGTCGGTGTGCAGGGCGTTAAGGAAGGTGAGCAGCTTCTGCCAGTTGCCCTTCTGGATCGTCTGGCCGCCGTAGTTGCCGAAGCAGAAATGCACCGCACGCTCCGTGCCCCGGTCGATGCCGTCGAGCACGAGGTTCATGGAGGCGGCCGCCAGCGGACCGTCGGCCGGATTGCCGGGGATGTTGGCCTCGTCCACCTGCAGGCAGGCGGCGGGCAGGTTGGGCATCTGGGCCGCGAGCACCTCGCCGAGCGCCATGGTGAGCTTGGGAAAACTGCCGTAGTGGTGGTCGAGCAGCGTGCGGGCGAGCATGTACGGGCTCGTGACCGTGAACTTGAAGGCGCCACCGGCAACGGACGCGGCGCGCTGGCAGTCGGCGAGCAGGTTGAGCGAGCCCTCACCGAGCGGGCCGGTGACGACGCCCGCCGGCTTGCGGCGGAAGCCCATCGGCGAGTGGCGGGAGAACTCCTCCGTGATGGAACGGCCGACCACCGAAGAGATGCCGGCCATCGGACGGATGAAGTACTCGATCATGCCGTTCGTGTCC
>JANMTJ010000449.1:0-10785 GCA_031390295.1 Oleiharenicola sp. | reverse complement strand
GTGCGCGCCGTGCTCACCATTCCCCTTGTCGCCTCGGGCGGCGCGGGCGCGCCGGAGCACTTCCGCGACGTGTTCCGCGACGCCGGCGTGGACGCCGCGCTGGCCGCCTCCGTGTTCCACAGCGGTGCCATTCCCATTCCCGCCCTGAAAAAATACCTGATCGCCGAAGGCCTCAGCATCCGCCCATGAAGACTCCTAAAATCGACTGGAAAAAAACCGACGGACTTGTGCCCGCCATCGTGCAGGATGCCCGCACCCAGCAGGTGCTCATGCTCGGCTACATGAACGCCGCCGCGCTGAAGAAGACCCTGCGCACCAAGAAGGTCACCTTCTTCAGCCGCTCGAAGCAGCGCCTGTGGACCAAGGGCGAGTCCTCCGGCCACACCCTCAAGGTTGTGCGCCTCACGGTGGATTGCGACAATGACACCCTGTTGATCCAAGCCAACCCCGACGGTCCGACCTGCCATCGCGGCACCGTGAGCTGCTTCGGGGACGGCGGGGCAACGGGCGTGGGGTTTCTGGCGCAGCTCGACCAGGTCGTGGCCGACCGGATCAAAAGCGGTGACAAGTCCAGCTACACCGTGCGCCTCGTGCAGGAAGGCGTGGCCCGGGTCGCCCAGAAGGTCGGCGAGGAGGGCGTCGAGACCGCGCTCGCCGCGCTGCAGAAGAACGCCAGGGAGTTCACCGGCGAGGCTGCCGACCTGCTCTATCATCTCATCGTGCTGCTCCGCGCCAAAAAGCTCTCGCTGACCGACGCCATCGCCGTGCTGGAGAAGCGCCACGCCCCGAAACGGTAGGAAGGTTGCGCCCAAGCCCCGCGGCTTCGGCCGCAGAAAACGCAGGGTTGCGCCGGCGGCGGACACGCGCACGTTCAGAGGGGTCTCCCCCTCCCATGCCGCCCACGATTCGTCGCATGTTTGCGTATGGCCTGTTGGCCGTTCTGTCCGTCATTGCGACTAACGCCGCACCGGCCAACGGCCCGCGGTCGGGCCGCTGGGCCCATGAGGGCTCATCCCTCAAGCCTGACAGCCGGGTGGTCTGGGGCCGGCTGGACAATGGCCTGCGTTACGCCCTCCTGCCCCATCAGGGTGTGCCCGGACGAGTGGTGATGAAACTGACGGTGCTGTCCGGCTCGGTGGATGAAAGCGACGACGAGCAGGGCATCGCTCATTTCACCGAACACATGGCCTTTCACGGCAGCGCGGAGATGGACGAGCCGGGCATGCTGTCCTTGTTCCGGCGGCTCGGGGCGGAATACGGCAGCGACGTGAACGCCTTCACGACCTTTGACTCAACCACCTACAGCCTTGAATTCCGGGAAAACGACCCGCGGTTGCTCGCCGAAGGCTTTCGGCTCTTCAAGGGCATCGCCGGCAGCATCAAGTTCGAACCGGCGGTGATCCAGCGCGAGCGTCGCGTCATCTTCGCCGAGAAGCGCAACCGCAACGGGCTGGCGGACCGGCAGCTGCAGGCGTCGTATCCGGTGCTGTTCCGGGGCCTCAATTTCGCCCATCACTCGCCGATCGGCCTGGACGAAACCCTGAACGCATTCCAACACGAGCACTTCATGGGGTTTTACCGCCGCTGTTACCGCCCGGACCTGATGGTGGTCGTGGTCGCGGGTGATATTGATGCGGCCGCCTTGGAGCGCGGAATCCGCGAGGCCCTCGGGGGCCTGCCCAAACCGTCCACCCCGCTGCCGGCCCGGCCCGAGGGCAAGCCCGACATCCGCAACCTGCGCGCCGGCGTCTTTCGCATCCCGGGCGTAGGCTCGGCGGAAATCCTGGTGGCCAGCGTCGCCCCGGCCCCCGCCCGATCCGACCCGCGCGAGGCGCTCATTCGCGCCCAGCGCAGCGCCTTTGTCATGGAGCTGTTCGAGAACCGGCTGCGCCTGCTCATCCCCGGCGCGGGTGCTCCCCAGGCCTCCTTCGAGTCATTTTTTAACTATGAATCGGCCACGGCGTCGATCCGGGTGTCTGGGGAAGGCTGGTCGCAGGGCGTCCTGGCGGTGGACCAGGTCATCCGCGACACCCTCAAGCGCGGTTTCCAGCCGTCGGAGATCAAGGAGCTGCGCGAACGCTACCAGCGGAACGTCAGCCACTATGCCGGGCAACTCCCGGTCATGGATCCTGCCGAGCTGTGCGGGAAACTCGCGTCATCGATCACGGAGAATACGGTCTTCATCGGGCCCGCCACCGAGGCCGCCTGGATGAGCGACTGGCTGGCCAAACTGAGCCCCGATGAAGTCAACCGGAGCTTCCGCGCGCTGTGGAATCCCGAGACGCTGGCTTTCTACGTGAGCGGTGACGTCGATTTGCAGCTCAAGCCGGCCGATGTCCTCAAGTCGGTGCAGCGGCACCGCCGGGGCGAGTCCAATTACCTGCTCCCGCCCCCGCCCAAGGATGAGGTGTTCACGCTCAAGAAACCCGGCCCGCCGGCCACGGTCGCGGAAACGCGAACGGTGCCGGACCTCGGGGTGGAAATGATGCGCTTCAGCAACAACGTCCGGCTGAACTTCATTCCGACCCGGCACGAGCCCGGGCTGGTGAATGTGATCATCCGGATCGGTGACGGCCTGCTCACCCTGCCCGGCAAGCGCCCCGCGCTGAAGGAATTCGGCCTGAACACCCTCATCGGCAGCGGTACGGTTTATTACCAGACCGACCAGATCGCCCGGATCATCGACCAGCGCTTTCTTGGTTTCAGCTTCGACCTCTCCGACAACGATGCCTTCACCTTCCGCGGCCAGGTGGGCGCGCCGAATCTGGAGATTTTCCTGGGGGTCGCGACCGAGGTCATCCGCAGCCCCAAGTTCAATCCCTACGCCCACCGCGACGAACGGATGCGCGCCGCCATGGGCCGCTCGGCCGGGGCCATGGGTTTCTCGGAAGGGCAGCGGGACCTGATGGACTATCTTTTCCAGGGCGATGCGCGCTTCATGTCGGGCACCCCGCTCGATTACGTTTCGCTCAGCGTCAACGATGTCCGTCAGTGGATGGAGGAGCCCCTGACCGCGGGCTATGTCGAGGTGACCATCGTTGGCGACCTGACCCGCGACGAGGCGGTGCAAGCCCTCGCCCGCACGCTCGGCACGCTCGGTCCCCGGGCGGCGGAGAAAATCCGGTCAAAACCCCCGGCTCCCGTGAAGGTGGCCGCGCCCGCCGGCTTCAAGCGCATCGAATTTGTCGGCGAAATGAACATGGGGATGGTGCGCGGCAACTGGCCGCTCAATGCCCACCTCGACGCCCGCACCAATGTCGCGCTCCAGACCCTGAGCAAGCTGCTGGAATTCCGGATTCGCACGGAAGCCCGTGACCTGCGGGGTTATGCCTACGCGCCGTCGGTGGCCTTCAATCCATTCGGCGGTTTCGAGGACTTCGGCCTCATGGAAGCCACGGTGGATTGCACCCCGGGTGATGCGCAGGCCGTTGCCCTGGTGGTGCAGGACACCGCCGCCGCACTGGGCACCGGGGGCGCCTCCCCCGAGGAATTCGAAGCCGGGCGCAATATCATCCGCAACCAGCTCCGCGGCGGGTTCAAGAACAACGGATTTTTGGTGAACCTGTTCAAGCGGGTCCAGGAAAAGCCCGGCCGGCTCGCGGAGATCCAGGCCCTGCATGACGATCTCATCGGCCAGATTACCCTGGAGGAGGTCAATGGCTGGGCGCGACAATTGCTGCCTGCCAGCAACGCCCGCACGGCGATGATCCTGCCCAAGGCGTTCGTCGGCATCTTCGACGGAGCCAAGCAGTAGGCCCGGCGCGGGACTCAGCCGGCTTCGATGCGGCCCGCCCGGACGCGCAGCCGGCGGTCGCATTGTTCCGCGAAACGCCGCTCATGAGTCGCGAGCACGACCGTGATGCCGCGTTCCCGCACCAGCGAGGTGAGCAGGGCAAACACGGTGTCGCCGGTCGTTTCATCGAGCGAACCCGTGGGCTCGTCGGCGAGGAGCAGGCGGGGCGAGTTCATCAGGGCGCGACAGATGGCTGTGCGCTGGCGTTCGCCCCCGGAGATGTCCTGGATGCGGTGGCCGAGCCGGTGCGCGATGCCGACCGCCCCGGCCAGTTCGCGGAGGCGGGCCGTGGTTTCCGCCGCGGGCCGGTTGGCGGCCAGCGCGGGTACGCGGAGGTTCTCCTCCACGGTGAGGTCGGCGATCAGGTTGTGCAGCTGGAAGACAAAGCCCAGGTGCCGGCGGCGCAGCTCCTGCCGGTGATCCTCGCGGCGCGGATCAAGACCGCACACGGCCAGTTCGCCGCGATCTGGCAGGTCGAGCCCGCCCAGCAGGTGGAGCAGCGTGCTCTTGCCCGAACCGCTCGACCCCCAGAGTGCGACCAGCTCGCCGGGGCGGATCTCCAGGCTGATCCCCGCGAGCACGGGCACGCGCCCCGCATCGTAGGCCTTGTGCAGGTCACGGGCGGTGACGAGCGCCTCATTCATAGCGCAGGGCCTCCGCCGGTTGGATGCGCGTGGCAAACTGCGCGGGATAGATCGCCCCGGCCACCGCGGTGCAGAGCGCGGTCACCACAATCCCCGCCAGCATGCCGGGTTTCACGACGGCCTGCACGTAACCCTGCAGCAGCGGCGTGTGTTCGAGCCCAAACAGGGCGGCGTAGCCCAGCGCGAGCCCGGCAACCAAGCCGAGCGCCGCGATTGCCGCCGCCTCGCCGAAAATCAGCACCGCCACCTGGTGCCGGGAAAAGCCGCATACGCGCAGCACGGCGATCTCGCGGATGCGGCTGAAAACCGAGAGCAGCATCGTGTTGGCCACCCCGAGCCCGCCGAGCAGGAAGGCGCAAAGCCCGACGGCCCATGCCGTGAGGTTCAGGATCTTGAACTGCGTGTAGCTCTGGTTGAATTCACGGTTCTCGAGCGCCATGAGCTTCGGGTGGGCGGCCGCGACCGCGGCCTTGAAGGCCGGGCCCTGGGTCTCGTCGCGCAGCTTGATCGCCACGATTGACGAGATGCCTTCGCGCGAGAAAAACGCCTGCGCGTCCTTCAGCGGCAGAAACACTCCGCCATCCTCGAAGCCGTTCTCGGTCCGGAAGATTCCCGCGACGATGAACTCGCCGTGGCCGACCCCGATCTTTTCGCCGGGTTTGGCCCCGAGAAAGTCCGCCGCGCGCGCGCCGAGCCAGATGCCGCCTGGGATCCGGCCGAAATCCGCCGGTTTTCCGTGAATCCACTGCGCCTTGGTCAGCCGGGGATTCCCGGCCTCGAGGCCGAAGCAGGTGATGACCGGCCGGTCGCCCGACGCCACAAGCCCGAACAGGAGCGGCTGCGCCGCCTCGACCTGCGACAGCCGGCGCAACGCCGCGACCTGCTCATCCGTCACGCTGCTGAAGAACATGTCGGAGACATTCTTCTCGAACACCAGATAGTGGGAATCCACCGCCAGGATCCGCTCGAACATGCCGATGGCCCCGTTGACAAGGGAGAGGATCGTGAGCATCGCCGCCACGCCAAAGCCAATGCCGGCCACGCCGATCAGGGCGCGGAGCCGGTGGCGCCGGAGGTTCGTGAGGATGAGCGTGAGGAAACGCATGCCACCCGCAGTGTTGACCCGATCAGGCGGGCTGCAAGCCCATGCCCCCGGTCATCACCGCGGAGAAGGCTCCGGCCGGAGGGAGGACGGGGCCACCGCCGCCGGCACGTTGAAACCGGCCGCCCGCAGGTTGAGTCCGGTCAGTTCGCCGGTGTGATAATTGTGGCACTGCTGGCAACTGGCCCCGGCCAGCTCCGGCTGATGGCAGCTGACACATGATCCCTGGGTGAGCGGGGCAAAATTGCTGCGAAAGAGGGTGAGGTCGCGATTCGCGCCAAACGCCCCGGCATAGTCGGCCTTGGCGTCGAGCACATGGCAGGTGCTGCAACCCTGGACGCCCATGAGGCTGAAGTGCGCCGCATGCTTGAAGGAAGTGAACGGGCGCTGGTGCGGCTGCGGTCGCGAGGTCAGCCAATTGACGAGGCTGGTGTTCCCGACGCGGTCCACCGTATGGCATTTCATGCAGGCCCCGGGAGCCTGTGGGGCGGAAAGCTGGGTAAAGATGGCTTGGGCCGCCGGCAGGTTGTCGCTGGCCGAGGTTTCGAGCCAGGCTGTGAGGAACTCATCCGCGTGTCCGCTGGGCCGGTAGTAGAGCGTGTAGTTTTCATCCCGGCGGTACCATCCACCCTCCGCGACCCGGGCCTCCGCATCATCATATTCGAGCATCGGGGGCGTCACCGGCACCGGCGCGGACGCCGGGGTGGCGATCCCCCGGGGGGCAAGCAGATCATCCTTGTCGACCGGGGCCCGCGGCGCAGGTCCAGTGAGCAGATCGTCGGCATCGGCGGCCGGGTCGCCGGTTGTCGCACCGGGGCCCGCGGGTTTTCCGGCGGGTCCACGGATCCGGGCGGTGCGGGGCGCGGGTTTGTCCCCGTGGCGATGCGCGGCGACTTCCGCCAGCAGGTTGGGCAGCCAGATCTGCTGGGCGGTCTGCAGGCTGTCGGCGGAAAATCTGCCGGTGTGCCGCGTGGAGCCCTGCGCCGGCGCGTAGGGATCGAGACGCCGCATCATCACCTGCTGGCCCTTCGTGATCAGATCGGCCAAGAGGCCCTTGATGCTCCAGACCAGCCGGGCGGCCGCGGCTTTTTGCGCCGGGGTCGCGCGGGTGAGGTCGGTCAGCTTGACGGGACCCAGGTCGGCCAGGGCTTTCCGCGCGGCCTCATCCCCCTCCAGCATCCAGCGCATGAAGGGCGTGATCCCGCCCTCGCAGTAGTCCGGCCACTCCCCCACCGGCGCGCCCGCCGCTTCCAGAGTGGCGACATCAATCTCGGGCAGGCGGATGAACACCAGCCCCTTGGCGCCCGTCTGGCCCTCGCCCTCGATCTGCCCGGCATGACACTGTGCGCAGGTTTGCACAAAATTACGGACGAGCATCTTGCGGCCGTCCGCCGCGGGTTCATGGCATTCCGCGCAGGACTTTGGCGCGGAGGCCGCCAGACGGGGCTCGGCAAAATGTTTCTGCCAGTGCGTGAGGTGGTCGAATTGCAGCCGGGTCCGGCGCGTGGCCGGGTAATCCGTGAATTCCGGATGGCCCGCGGTGAAGCCGGCAAACGGCGCCTGGTGACAAACCTGGCATTGCTGGTCGCTCAGACGCTGAAGATCAGCCGCCCGCCCGTGGTGCTCCCGGTGGCAGGTGGCGCAGGAGAGCTCGGGCGGATCGCCGGCGGCCAGCATCTGGGCCACCCGTTGCACCAGGGGCGGCGGATTGTTGCCGGCCTTGATCGCTTTGGTGAGGACCGCCAACTGTTCGCCCGTCACCCCGTGCGGTGAATTGCTATGGGCGCCCAGGTCGTGGCATTCGAGACAGAGTTTGTTGTGCTCCTGCAGGCGGTGGGCGCGCTCGACCGAGGTCAGCGCGATCCCGCCGGATTCGACGTGGCAATCGGCACAGCGTTGCGCCGACATGGCGTGCTGGGCGGTCAGGGGCCCCGGGCTGGACCAGGCCGTGCGGGCCCACCCCCACAAGCCCACCACCACCACTCCGGCTGTCAGGCAGACGGTGAGCCAGGTCAACTGGCGGCGCCGGCCCCGCAGGCTTTGCTGCGGCGTGCAGGGCGGCACGGGACAACCACAGGTGCCGTCGGCTTGCGGTCCGCTTGCGCAGGCCCCGCCCAGGGAAATGGCCCGCGTGCAAACCCACCGGTCTCCTTTTTTTGCCGGCAGACACTGGCTGGTGGCCCGGCACTCGCCCTTGCTCCCCGGGCCGAACACACAGGGGCAACCCTCGGCCGCCCGCCCGCACACCCACTCGTCCTGCGGCCGGTCGTAGAGCTTGCGGTTGTGGATGATGCTTTGGAGCAGGCGGCGCATGGCGTCAGTTCCGGGTTACAACCGGTGCGAATAATGCAGGGCGAGCCACACATGGGCGGCGATCAGCACGAGCAGGCCGTAGGTCAGCGGGATGTGAACGAAGAGCCAGAGCTTCAGCAGCCGCTGGCCGGCCAGTTGCAGGTCCAGGTTGCGCTTGGCCTCGATCATGCCCGCGAGCTGGCCGGCGAGGTCCTGCTCCGCCTCGTTGAGGTAGCGGCGCGAGGACTCGAGCTCCAGTTTGACGCGGTGGAATTCGCGGTCATCGCCGGTCAGGGGCGACAATAGCGGCGGCACGCGTAGAAAATAGGCATGCAGCACCCGCTGGTACAGGTCCGGGAGGCTGGATGACTGGGCCTCGGTCTCGGCGCGCCGCACCAGTTCCCGCACTTCCTGCGCCAGCCGGTGGTGCAACACCGGGATGCGTTCATACACCAGGCTTTCGCCCGAGCGGACCAGGCGCGGAGGCAGCCAGCGGCTCAGCCAGAGCCCGAGGGCCCCGCTCACCGCCACGCCGGCGAAGGCGGCGGTCAGCAGTCCTTCCAGTCCACCGTCGGGAATCCGGCCCCCGGTGTGCAGCACAAAGACAAAACAGCCCAGCCAGCCCAGATAGATGTGTGCCTGCATCCAGGTACTGGCGCTCAAGAGCGGAAGAAACGGCAGTTTTTTCCGGG
Source organism: Oleiharenicola sp. (assembly GCA_031390295.1). Taxonomy (GTDB): domain Bacteria; phylum Verrucomicrobiota; class Verrucomicrobiia; order Opitutales; family Opitutaceae; genus Lacunisphaera. Next base: position 2,262 of record JANMTJ010000449.1, on the reverse strand, counting down.
CGTTGAAAAAGGTCAGCCCCAGCACGAGGGCCAGCAGCAGCCAGCCGGAGTAGACCGCCACCGGCAGCAGGGCGATCCGGCCCAGCTGCCAGACCAGGGTGAGCGCCAGCGCCAGCCCGATGGTGAGCAGGGAAAGGATCCAGCGCCGGGAAAGGAACGTTTTCATCGCTGCAACCAGGCGGTCAGTTTATCGTCCTCCCGCATGTCCGCCCGCAGGAGCGCGTCGTGCGGACAGGCGCTCACGCAGGCCGGACCGCCCGGCTGGTCGATGCACAGGTCGCATTTCGTGGCGCGGCGGATGGGCGCCCCCGTCTCCTCGGTCACGACGGGCAGCCCCTCCTCGTCGTGCAACGCGACCATCTGGATCGCACCATACGGGCAGCTGTTGGCGCAGATGCTGCAGCCGATGCAGGTGTCGGCGTCGATGCCCACGAGGCCCTCGATGTTTTCGCGGAAGATGGCCCCTGTGGGGCAGCCGATCATGCAGACCGGATCGATGCAGTGCATGCACGCGCTGGCCACCATCACGCCGCTGGCCTCGGGGCCCTGGCGGATGAAACGCGGGTTGTTGTCATGGGTGGCGGCGCAGGCCCGCACGCAGTCGTCACAGCGGGTGCAGCGATCCATGTCGATCAGCATGGTCGCGCGGCCGTTGATGAAGCGCTGGGCGACCATGAACTCCAGGAGTTCGTCCGCCCCGGCGCCCCCGGCCGGCAGGGCCGGGAGGGTGAGCGCCGCCAGCTGGTCCCGCGGGAGCGTGGGCAAAATGTGCTCCTCGATCACCGCGGTGGGAATGAAGAGCAGGTCCACGTAGCCGAGGGCCCGCAGGCTGTGGCGCAAGGACACATGCTGCCCCCGCCAGCCGGTGACAATCTCGTGCAGGCCGAACACCTGGCCCTTGCCGAGATAGCGTTCGGTGCGTTCCCCGTGGTTGTACCGGCTGCTGACCCGGGCAAAACCGCTGCGCACCAGCAGCAAGCCGTTGGGGTAGTCGCCTTCGCGCGCGATCAGCGGTTCATTTTCCATGAGTTCGCGCGGGCCGGCCTCGCGCATCCGCTGGTAGGAGGTGTGCCAGTCGAATTCGCCGAAGGTCTCAAACCGCGTGGCATCGGCGATCAACTGCAGGGTCTCGTCCGACAGGTTCCACATCAGCGGTGTTTCCGCCAGGTGCCGCTTGAGGCTGCGTTCGCGGTAGCGCCCGTCGATCTGCTCCTTCCACGCCGGCGAGTATTTGCGGATCTCGCGCAGGCCCTGCCAGCGGATCTCAAGCAACAGCGCCTCCCCCTCGGCCACGACCGTGGCGGTGCGGGGCGTGCGGCCGAGCGCGGCAATCTCGCCAAACAGCTCCCCCTCCCGGAGGGTGATGGTGCGATCGGCGCCCAGCACGCCGGGCACATCCTGGAGGAAAATGCGGGCCTCGCCGCCCCGGCCCACCTGCAGGCCCGGCGGCGGCCCCCCGCGGGTGACTTGCTCGGCAAAATGCGGCCGGTTCCACCAGCGCTTGAGGCTGCCCCAGACGGAAGGGCGCAACTGCGGCCGGCGGCCGAGCAACTCCGCCGGGGGCTCCTTGTGCAGCACCTTCACCGCCCCGTCCATGATGACGAAGGCCGAGTGCCCGTAATCCCCCCGCCGGACAATGATCTCGCCTGGCATATACTGGTGAAGCCGCGCGTCGTTTCTCAGGATGCCGCGGAGGGGAATGGAGGGCGGAAACTTTTCGGGCGCCGTCGTGCGGAAAATCGGATGGGACAGCATCAGGTCCACGTCGACCTCCTTCATGTCCGGATCGAAGGGCTTGTCCCACCGCTCCGGCCCCGCCTGCTTGGTGGCCTGCGTGTAGGGAGCCTGGGATCCGGCAAGGATCGCGGGTCGGCTGGAGGTTTTGGCCATGGGGGTGAGGACCGGGCTAGGGATTGCCGGGCACGACGTAGGGTTTGCCCCGGTACTGCGTGGCGTCCGGCACCAAGGCGTCGATGCCGGCCAGTTGTTCGCCGGTCACCTTGGTGGCAAACTCGCGCCCGAGTCCGGATATTTTTTCCGCCGCCGTGTTGAGCTCGCTGGCATTGTTCAGGCGGAGCCGGGTCGCCGAGGCGACGGCGACGATCGCGGCCAGTTCGGGCGTGGGGGCCAAGGCCTGGATTTTATCCAGCTGCTTGCGCGCCGCGTCGGTCCGGCGCGCGAGCGTCAGGCCGAAGCTGGCCTTCTCCGTCGCGCCCGCCACCGCGCGGAAACCGTATTCGGTTTCCAGAATGAGTCCCAGGA
>JANMTJ010000326.1:0-15700 GCA_031390295.1 Oleiharenicola sp. | reverse complement strand
AGGTCAGTGGCCTCGGCGAGGCTGCGCCCGGTCGTGCTGTTCTCCATGCCCGGGTAGCGCACCTTGACCGTCATGGTCTTCACCCGCTTCCTGTCCGCCCGGATGGCAGGCATGAGTTCGTCGATCATCCGCTTGGCGATCCGCTCGATCTCGGCGAAGTCACCGATGTCCTTGCCGAAGGTTTCCTGGGTGGAATAGCTCTTGGCGTCCTCGTGGTCGGTATGCACGGGCCGGTCGTCCTCACCGCGCGCCATGGCCAGCATCTCCTGCCAGCCGCTGCCAAACAAGGCCTTCAACTCCGCTTCACTCCGGCTGAAGATGTCGCCCACCAGCCTGATCCCCGCCTCAGCCAGCCGGATCTCGGTCTTTTTGCCCACCCCCGGGATCACGCTGATCTTCAGTGGTCCCAGATAGGCCGTCTCCCGGCCCGGCGGCACCACCGTGAATCCCCGCGGCTTGTTCGCCTTGCTCGCGATGGCCGCGACGAGCTTGTTGGCCGCGATGCCGAACGAGGTCGGGATCTGCAGGTCGTCCCAGATGCGCTGCTGCAGGGCGCGGACACGTCGCTCGATTTCCTCCTGTGACTTGAACCCGCAGGGCCCGAGGTCAAGGTAACCCTCGTCGATTGAGTTGCGCTGCACCACGGGCGTCAGGGTCTCGCAAAGTTCAAACATCTCCCGGGATTTCTTGCTGTAGATGCCCGAGGTATGCGGCAGCAGTATCAGGTCGGGGCAGACCTTGAGCGCCTGCACCGTCGGCATCGGCGTATAGACGCCGCAGGCCCGCGCCTCGTAGCTCGCGGAGGAAATGATGCCCCGCTCGCGCCCGCCCACGGCGCATTTCGTACCCCGCAATGCCGGATTCATCGACAATTCGCAGGACACGAAGAACGCGTCGGCGTCGAGATGAACAATGAGTGGCAGGCGGCCGGACATGCGCCACGGATGGCATGACCCGCCGCAATATTCAACAGTGTGTCATCCTGACCGCAGTGAAGGAGCCAGCTGGATTCTTCGTTGCGCTCAGAATGCCAGCAAAGGTGTCCTGCCCGTCAAAAACTCAGTTTGGCGTGCTTCAGCCTGCCGCGCAGACCATCCTTCGGGATGTGCCGCTCGGCGAGTTCGGCGAGCACGGAGGCGTCCACGTTGGTAGAAACCACGACCAATTGATTGCCATCGACGACCGCGAGACAGATGTCGAGGCGGGTGCTGGAACCGAAGTCTTCTGAAGTGTAGATCAAAACGGTCTCATCGTGCTCGGCCACACCCACCAGGCGCGACCAGCCACGCTTCTGCATGGCTTTGTCGGTACGGTTCAAGATCTGCTCCAGCGAAAGGTCGTCCCGGTCGGATCTGCATTCATAGACACCGACACTCGCACGCCGCACGGCCTTCATGGCCAAGCGGGCATCGTCCATGTGTTCGGCTTGGATAAACCGCAATCCGGTGCGCACGGCCCCGAGGGTCATCCAGCCCGCGCTCACCTGCACCTTGGTGTGCCATTTCGCATCGCTGGCGGCCATGACCTCGCGCCGCAGGAAGGCGGCGTCCCGGTCCAGAGTCAGCATCGAGATCACACCGAACCCGAGCACGACCAGCGGGGTCAACAGCAGGCCGACACCGAGAGCGATCCACCAGCCAACTGAGCGGCGCCGGGTGACGGGAGGAGGAGCAACGAGATTCATGGGGAAAATATAATTTATGAAGGAAGAAGGATGGGGCAGCCCGATAACTATACGGCTAATCCCGCATCCTTCGTTCTCAGGATTTTCAGGCTTCGTCGTCCTTGTCCTTGTTCGCCTTGACCTTAACCCGGAGCTTCTTGAGGGGCTCGATATTCAGGTTCTCGGCGACCTTGGCGATCTGGTCGGCGCTGATGCTGCCGACGATGTTCACGAAAACCGCTTCACCATTGTGGTCGATGACCGTGACCACCAGGCCCTCGATGACATCATCACCGCGCTGCTTGACATGGACGTCCACGTTGTCCCCGCCGTCCTGCTCGCGGACCGTGACCATCTGGGTCCAGCCCTGCGCTTCGAGTTTCTTGCGGATGGAATCTATCTGCGCGACCGTGTCCTTGCGGTTGGAATCATCCATGCTCACGACGTTGACCCGGATGCGCTTGAGATTGCCAATAAGCTCGGCGGCCTCGGGTTCCTGCCGGGCACACAACTTGGCGGCAAACTTCAGCATGCCGGTCGAGAGATTGACCTCCACGAACTTGCCCTTGGAGGAGGCCATGAGCTGGCCGACATCGATATAGCCGGGTTCGGGTTCGGCGGCGAAAGTGGAGACGGACAACACCGCGGACAAGCCGGCGGCGGCAACAAGCAGACGGAGGGATTTCATGGGGAACTCGGTTGAGGTTGGTAACCGGCCAGAGTGACCGGACATCCACATCACACCGCTGACCCACCCAAAGTTGCAGAATCTTGCAGACGTAACTGCTAGCCCAACAACGCCTGCCCCGTGAGGGAGCCCCTCTCGCGCCCCAAGCCTTCCACCGGCCCGGCATAGACGACAGCTCCCCCGTCCGGCCCCCCACCGGGACCGAGGTCGATGATCCAGTCCGCCAGACGGATGACGTCGAGGTTGTGCTCGATGACGATGATGGTGTTGCCCGCCAAGCGCAGCTTGAACAGCAGGTCCATCAGCCGCTGGATATCGGTCCAGTGCAGCCCCGTCGTGGGCTCGTCGAGAATGTAGAGAGTGGTGCCCTGCTCACGCTTGCTGAGTTCCAGCGACAGCTTGATGCGCTGCGCCTCGCCCCCCGACAGGGTCGTGGCCGACTGGCCGAGCTGCAGGTAACCCAGACCCACCGCATCAAGCGTCGCCAGCTTCTCCATGATGCGCGGCAACGCGCGGAACAGCTCCATCGCCTCCCGCACGGTGAGCGCTAGCACGTCCGCGATGCTCTTGCCGTGGTAACGCACTTCCAGCGTCTCGCGGTTGAAGCGCCGCCCGTCACAGCTCGGGCACGGCGTGTAGGCGTCGGCCATGAACTGCATGTCGAGCCGGATCTGGCCGTCGCCCTGGCAGCGCTCGCAGCGCCCGCCCCGCACGTTGAAGCTGAAACGGTTCGCCTTGTAGCCGCGCACCTTCGCCAGCGGCAGCTTGGCAAACAGGTCGCGCAACAGGTCGAGCAAGCCGACGTAACTGGCCGGGTTGGAGCGCGGGCTGCGGCCGATCGGCTCCTGGTCCACCACCACGGCTTTTTCGAAATGCTCCAGCCCGGTGAGCCCGCGATGCCGGCCCGGCAGCGCCTTGGCCCCGTTCAACTTCCGGACCGCAGCGGTCGCCAGAATGTCGTTCACCAGCGAGCTCTTGCCCGAACCGGATACGCCCGTGACGCAGGTCAGCAAGCCCACCGGAAACCGCGCTTCGACCTCTTTGAGATTGTGCTCACTCGCGCCCTTGACCGTCAGCCAGCGTCCATCGGGCTCCTTGGCCGGGGCGTCTTTGACGACTGTCTCCTTGCCCGCCAGATAGGCACCCGTGCGGGAGTCCTTGGGCGGAAGCTTGGCGCACTCCGCCGGCGAACCCTGGAAGAGAATCTCTCCACCCTCCGTGCCGGCTCCCGGCCCGAGTTCGATCATTTCGTCCGCGATGCGCATGGTGTCGGCATCGTGCTCCACGACGAGCACGGTGTTTCCGCGGTCTCGCAGCTCCTGCAAGGTCGAGAGGAGCCGTTTGTTGTCGTGCGGGTGCAGTCCGATGCTCGGCTCATCGAGCACGTAGATGACGCCCACCAATCCCATGCCCAGCTGCGTCGCCAAGCGCACGCGCTGGGCTTCGCCCCCGGAAAGCGTGGTGTATTCGCGGTCCAGGGTCAGGTAACCCAGCCCGGTCTCGGTGAGGAAGTGCAGGCGCTGGGTCACCCCATCGAGCACCTCGCGCACGGCATCAGTCGCCGGCAGCACCGCGGGCAGGTCCCGCATGAAGCCGAGTGCCGCGTGAATGTCCATTTGAAGAAATTCGGCGAAGCCGAGTCCTGTAGGGCTGCCGCTCGCCGGCAGGCCTTCCTTCTGCCGCGGCCCGGCGACAAGCGCCGGCCCTACACCCAGCAGCACGGCCGCACTGCGGGCGTTGAGCCTCAGCCCATGACAGGACGGGCAGTCACCGCTCGACATGAACGTGGCCAGCCGGGCGCGATAGCCGTCGCTGCGCGACTCCCGCCGACCCTGGTCGAGCAGTGCGATGACCCCCAGGAATGGCTTGAGCTCCGCCTTCTGCGTGCGCCGGAGTCTGAAACTAAACAATCGCTCCCCGGCTCCGTGCAACAGCGCGTGCCGCGTTTCCGCTGGCAGCTCCTGCCATGGCGTCCCCGCATCGTAGGGCAGTTGCTCGGCCAGCTGCTTCAGGATGGAGCTGTGCCGGATGATAAGATTTCGCCCGCCGATGCGCCAAGGCTTGATGGCCCCCTCCCGGACGGATTTTTCCAGCTTGGGCACGATCAACTCCTCGCTGAAGGCCAGTTTGCGTCCGAGCCCGCCGCACTCGGCGCACGCGCCCTCGCTATGGTTGAAGGAGAAATGCCGGGGCGTGAGCGGCTCGAAGATATCGCCACAGGTGACGCAACTCAGGCTCTGGCTGAGTGGAATCTCGCGCCACGGCGCATCGGGGCCTTTTTGCACGAGCACCAGGGCGCGGTTCTGTCCCTCGCGAAAGGCCAGTTCCAGCGAATCGGCCAGCCGGCTCCGCTGGTCGGCGGTGATGACGACCCGGTCCACGACGAGCTCGACCGCGATCTCCTCCGCACCGGTGGGCACAAGCTTGGGTTCGTCGAGCGACTTGATCTCGCCGGCAATCCGCACGCGTTGAAAACCCCGTTGCCGCAGCCGGGGCAGCTCGTCGCGCAGCACCGCCGGCTTGGCGGTCAGCCACGGGGCCAGAACGATGGCCCTTTCCGCTGGCGCGTCGCGGTAAAGCTGGGCGAGGCAGTCATCGAGCGAGCGCTTCACCACCCGGCCGCCGTCCTTGGGGCAGCGCTGCTCTCCGCAGAGCGCCCAGAGCAGCCTGGCGTAATCGGCCACTTCCGTGACCGTCGCCACCGTGCTCCGGGGTGAACCGCCACCGGTGCGCTGCTCAATGGCCAGCACCGGAGAGAGGCCGTGAATGAAGTCAACATCCGGCCGCTTGAGCTGTTCCAACACCTGCCGGGCCGACGCGGAGAGGCTCTCCATGTATTTGCGGTAGCCCTCGGCATAGATCGTATCAAAGGCCAGCGACGACTTCCCCGAGCCGCTCGGCCCGGTCAGCACGACCAGTTTGCCGCGTGGGATGCGCAGCTCGAGGTTCCGGAGATTGTGCTCCCGGGCCCCCTTGATGTGGATGTGCGACGCTGCGTCCATGGCGTAAACGTTGTGGATTCGCTGTGCGCGTCAAAACGCTAATCCGTAAAAGAATGCCCAACCCGGGAAGCGGTTTAACACTTGAATTCACCCTGAAACCCCCGCTTCATCCCGCCATGTCATAAACAGGCTGTGGCCTGTAAACCTACCCCAACCCCGCCTCGCCCTGTCGAGGTAGTTAGAGCCATCGTTATTATGAACATTCGTACAGCTATTCCTCAACGCCTGCGCGGGCCATTGCTCGCCGCGCTCGCCATCGTCAGCACTGCCGTCCCGTCCGCCCGGGCGTTCGTCTTCGAGATTGGTGAAGTCAAAGGCAGCTTCGACACCACCTTGTCGGTCGGCGGGCTCTACCGCCTGAACAATCCCGACCGGCAGTATTACGGGATCACGAGCACCTTCAACGGCGTCACCGGGTTGCAGCGCTCGGTCAATGCCGACGACGGCAATCTGAACTACAAGCAGGGCACGGCGTCATTCCTCGTGAAGGCCAACCACGACCTGCAGCTCGACTACAAGAACGCCGGCCTGTTCGTCCGCGGGTATTATTTCAACGACTTCGTCAACTCGAGCGGCACCCGCAACCGCACCCCGCTCAGTGGCGAGGCCAGGAAGATTGTCGCCGAGGGTGGCGAACTGCTCGACGCCTACGTCTATTTCAAGCCCGACATCGGCGGCATGCCGGCCAATCTCCGCATCGGCCAGCAGGTGCTGAGCTGGGGCGAGAGCACCTTCATCCCGAACGGCATCAACTCGGTCAACCCGATCGACGTCGCCAAGCTGCGCACGCCCGGGTCCGAACTCAAGGAGGCCCTCCGCCCCGTCAACATGGTGTCCGCTTCGCTCAGTCTCACTGAGAACGCGTCCATTGAGGCCTTCTACCTCCTCGACTGGAAGCGCACCCGCGTCGACCCCCCGGGCACCTATTTCAGCACGAATGACTTCGTCGCCAAGGGCGGCACGAAGGTCTACCTCGGCTTTGGTGCCATCGCCGACAGCGCTCCGCTCGGCCCCATTCTCCGCGGCACCGACGACGAGCCCTCCGATACCGGCCAATACGGCGTCAATTTCCGCTACCTGGCTGAGAAACTGAACAACACCGAGTTTGGTTTCTTCTACATGAATTACCACAGCCGGCTGCCGGCCATCTCTGCCCGCACGCCGACCTCGGCCATCAGCTCGGCCCTGGTCGTATCCACGGCGACCGCCCTGGGCACGGCGAATCTCGCCCCGGTGCTTGCCCCGGTCTTCGGCGCCAGCACCCCCACCGTGCTTTCGACCCTGCTCGGGGCCGCGTTGACCAGTGTCCCGATCGGGGCGCTGCCGGCGAACCTCCAGCCCTACTATCCCACAGCACAGGCCATCGCCAGCGGAGCCCGGACCATCGGCTTCCTCACGGCGGCACAAACGGGCAATTACATCATCGAGTTCCCGGAGGACATTCATCTGGTCGGGGCCAGCTTCAACACCAACCTCAAGGGCATCGCCTTCCAGGGTGAACTCAGTTACCGTTCCAACCAGCCCCTGCAGGTCGATGACGTCGAGCTCCTCTTCGCCGCGCTCTCCTCGATCAATCCCGCCTTTGGCACAAACAACCAGATCGGCAACTTCCTGGGCCAGCTTAACACCCGCATACCCGGTTACCGCCGCCACAAGGTCTGGACCGGCCAGATGACCGCCACGCGCGTCGGCCGGGGCATCCTCGGCGCAGACCAGTCCACTCTCCTCGGCGAGATTGGCTTTGTGCGTGCTGACCTGCCCGCCAAGAGCACCCTCCGCTATGACGGCCAGGGCACCTTCGTCGGGGGTGAGATCGCCTACATGAACGGCTCCGGCAGCAACGCTTCCGGCATCACGCCGCTCTCCGAACCGTCGAGCGCCTTCGCCGATGAATTCTCCTGGGGCTACCAGCTCGTCGGCCGCCTCGACTACAACAACGTCTTCGCCGGCGTGAACGTCTCGCCCTTGCTCGTGTTCGCCCATGACGTCGGCGGCAACACCCCGCTGCCCCTCGGCAACTTCCTGCATGGCCGCAAGACCATCACCGTCGGCGCCGACTTCACCTTCCAGAATGCCTGGGCCGTTGAGTTGCGTTATGTGAACTTCTCCGGGGCCGGCCGCTACAACCTGATCGGCGACCGCGATTACGTCTCCGCCACCCTGAAGTATTCGTTCTAACCCGTGACCTTACCCCAACCCATGAAAACGAAATTCCTTCTGACCGCTGCCCTTCTGGCCTGTGCCTTGAACGTCCGTGCCGCTGATCCCAGCCGGCTGGGCGGAGACCTTACCCCGCTCGGCGGGGAAAAGGCCGGCAACGCCGACGGTTCCATCCCCGCCTGGAACGGTGGCATCACCACGCCCCCCCCGGGCTACCAGCCCGGCATGCATCACCCCGATCCCTTCACCGGTGAACGCCCGATGTTCACCATCACCGCCGCCAACGCCGCGCAATACGCCGACAAGCTCACCGCCGGTCAGCAGGCCCTGCTCAAGGCGTACGCCGACTACTCCCTCCCGGTCTACCAGTCGCACCGTACCGCCTCCAACCCACAGCGGGTCTATGAGGCCACGAAACAATATGCCACCACGGCCGCCCTCACGGAAGGCGGCAACGGCATTTCCGGCTGCGTGCTCGGCATCCCCTTCACCCAGCCGGAAAACGGCCTGCAGGTGATCTGGAACCACCTCACCCGCTACCGCGGCATCGCCGCCGACCGCCACATCGGGCAGGCCGCCCCGCAGCGCGACGGCAGCTACAATCTCGTTCAGTTCGAGGACGAGTTCCTCTTCAACTACTGCCGCGACGACATCGCCCAGGATGCGCTGCTCCAGCAGCTGGCCACGGACAACGTGCTCATCTACTTCAAACAGGCGGTCACCGCCCCGGCCCGCCTCGCCGGTTCCATCCTCGTCGTGCACGAGACCATGGACCAGGTGAAGGAAAAGCGCCGCGCGTGGATCTACAACGCCGGCCAGCGCCGCGTCCGCCTCGCTCCCTCGGTCGAATACGACAACCCCGGCACCGCCGCCGACGGCATGCGCACCTCCGACCAGTTCGACATGTTCAACGGCGCGCCCGCCCTCTACGACTGGAAGCTGGTCGGCAAAAAGGAAATGTATGTCCCCTACAACTCCTACAAGCTTCACAGCAACCAGGTGAAGGTGTCCGACATCCTCAAGCCGCTGCACATCAACCAGGACCTCACCCGCTATGAGCTGCACCGCGTCTGGGTCGTGGACGCCACGCTCAAGTCCGGTTCCAGCCACCTCTATTCCCGCCGCACGTTCTATATCGACGAGGACAGCTGGCAGGCGCTCGCGGTCGACCAGTACGACGGTCGCGGCCAGCTCTGGCGCGTCTCCGAGGCGCACTGCATCAACTATTACGATGCCCTCTCTTTCTGGAGCACGCTGGAGGTCCATACCGACCTGCTCGCCGGCCGCTATCTCGCCATCGGTCTCGATAACGAGAACAAGATGTACAACTTCACCCTCAAGCGCACCCCGCAGGACTACACCCCGGCCAAGCTCCGCCAGGAAGGCGTGCGCTGATCATTTATTGCCAATCAAAGGGCGGCCTCCAAACGGGCCGCCCTTTTTCTTGCCTGTGTCTCCCCGCAAAGTGAGGATTCCATGATGCATCGCCTACCCCGGGCTGAAAACCCCGCTGCATCTGCCCGAAGCTGCCATGCTGAGCGTGGCGCAGCATCCAGCTGGATATTTGCGGGGCGGGTGAACTTCTCGAATCCTTCTGGACTCTTCGCTGCGCCCAGAGTGACAGGTTCGGGGCTTTGGAGCAAATTGGGCCTGCTGTTCACTCTCACCCTCACTTTCCCTCTCACTCTCCCTGCCGCAGAGGCCTCCGAACCGGCCGTGCTCGCCAGCCGTTCCCTGCTGCTCGATGCCGCCCGCGCCGGCCAGCGGCTCGTCGCGGTCGGCGACCGCGGCCATGTCCTGCTCTCTGACGACGAAGGCACCACCTGGCGCCAGGTGATTGTTCCCACCCGGGCCATGCTTACCGGCGTGGCGTTTGGCGACGCCCGGCATGGCTGGGCCTCGGGTCATGACGGCGTGATCCTCGCCACCACCGACGGCGGGCAGAGCTGGCTCAAGCAGGTATCGGGCGGGGACCTGGAGACTGTCTTTCTCGACACCCACTTCCGCGATAGCGGCAACGGTTTCGTCATCGGCGCCTACGGCCAATGCCTCCGCACCATTGATGGTGGCAAGACCTGGACACCAGTTCGCCCGACTGAGGACGAAGCTCATTTCAACCAGATCGCCGCCGGTGCAGACGGCACCCTCTACCTGGCGGGTGAGAGCGGCACGCTCCTTGCCTCCGGCGACCAGGGTGCCATCTGGCGCAGGCTCGAGGTTCCGTATGACGGCTCGCTCTTTGGCCTGCTGCCGCTCGACGCCCGCACCCTGCTCGCCTACGGTCTGCGCGGCCATGTTTTCCTCTCCGCGGACAGCGGCAAGACCTGGGCCCGGCGTGACAGCGGGGTCTCCGTGCTCCTGATGGCGGGCGTGCGACTGAAATCGGGAGTCATCGTTCTCGCCGGCCTCGGGGGCAATTTTGGGGTCAGCCGTGATGGTGGCGCGACTTTCACGGCCTGGAAGCCGGCCGAATACATCGGCGGGGTCAGCGCCCTGCTCGAGGCCGGCGACGGTGCCCTCGTGGTCGTCGGCGAGAAGGGCGTCGCCCGCCTCACCCTGCCATGAATCTTCCCAGTATGGACCATTCCTCTTTTGTAGCGGCGGGGTATGACCGCCGGTCGTGGACTAGGTGACGTTCATCGGCGGTCATAGACCGCCGCTACACCCCATGATCGCGCGCCTCGAGGAGCTCATTTTCCGCCACCGCCTGGTCACCCTGGCGGTGTTCGCCGCCATCACCTGCGTGCTGGGCTGGTTTGCCGCCAAGACCCGCGTGGACGCCAGTTTCGACAAGCAGCTGCCGACGGACCACGAATACATCACCAACTTCAAGAAGCACCGCACCCAGTTCGGCGGCGCCAACCGCGTGGTCATCGCGTTGGTGCCGAAGCAGGGCGATATTTTCACCGCGGACTTTTTCAAGACCCTCAAGGCCGTGACGGACGAGGCCTACTACCTGCCCGGCGTGGATCGCGCCCAGGTGATGTCCATCTTCACGCCCAACGTCCGGTACATCGAGGTCGTCGAGGACGGCCTTCAGGGCGGCAACGTCATCCCCGCCGACTTTGAGCCGACTCCCGCCGGATTCGAGCAGGTCCGGCAGAACATCGTGAAGTCCGGCCGCCTCGGCATGCTGGTCGCCAACGACTACACCGGCGCGGCGGTCATCGCCTCGCTGCAGGAGGTGGATCCCTCGACCGGCCGGACCCTGGACTATGCCCAGGTGGCCGCCGCGCTGGAGACGAACATCCGGGCCAAGTACCAGACCGACGCCATCAGCGTCCACATCATCGGCTTTGCCAAGGTCATCGGCGACATCACCGATGGCGCCAAGGGCGTGCTGGTGTTCTTCGGCATCGCCCTCGTGATCTCGGCCGTTCTGCTCTACTATTTCTCGCAGTCGCTGATCCTCACCATCCTGCCGCTCCTCACCTCCTTCAGCGCGGTGGTGTGGCAGTTCGGCATCCTGAACATCCTGGGCTTCGGCATCGACCCGCTCTCGATCCTCGTTCCCTTCCTCATCTTCGCCATCGCGCTGAGCCACGCCACGCAGATGCTCCGGTCGTTCCGCTTCGAGATCAACATGGGCAAGGACGAGCCGGCCGCCGCCCGCGCCTCCTTCAGCAACCTGTTCGTGCCCGGCTGCGTGGCCATCCTCACCGGCACGGTCGGCTTCAGCACCATCTACCTGGTGCACGTGCCCACCATCCAGGAGCTCGCCATCACGGCCAGCCTCGGCGTGTTCCTCATCATCTTCACCGACCGCTTCCTGCTGCCCGTGCTCATCTCCTACACGAAGATGTCGGCCGGCTTCCGCAAGCGGGTCAACTTCCGCCGCTTCGCCCTGCAGCCGTGGTGGCGGCGCCTCGTGAATTTCACCACCGGCCCGCGCAGCTCCGTAGTCATCATCATCGTGTCATCCGGCCTGCTGGGGTTCGGCTGGCACAAGTCCCACCAGGTCAAGATCGGCGATCTGCATGCCGGCGTCCCGGAGCTCAGGCAGGACTCGCGCTACAACCGCGACACCGCCGTCATCACCGCCGAGTTCAGCATCGGCGTCGATGTCATCACTGTGCTGGCCGAAACCGTGCCCAACGGCGTCGTCGAGCACGATGTCATGGAGCTGGTCGACCGCTTCGCCTGGCGCATGCGCAATGTCGACGGTGTGCAGTCCACCGCCGCGCTCACTGATTACGCGCGCACCATCAACGCAGGCTGGAACGAGGGCAGCCTCAAGTGGCGGGTGATTCCGCGCAACCAGCACGCCCTCGCCCAGGCCGTCTCGCCCGTCGAGACTTCCAGCGGCTTCCTCAACAACGACGGCAGCGTCATTCCGGTGATGATCTACCTCCGGGACCACAAGGCCGAGACCATCCGGCGGGTCATCGCCGCGGTGAAGGAATTCCGGGCCGCCAGCACCAACGACCACGTGAAGTTTCTCCTCGCCACCGGCAACATCGGCGTCATGGCCGCCACCAACGAGGTCGTCGCGGCGGCGCAGACTCCCATGATCCTGTGGGTTTATGCCGCCGTGATCGTGCTCTGCCTGATCTCCTTCCGCTCCTGGCGTGGCGCCCTTTGCGTCATCGTGCCGCTCATCGTCGTCTCGTACCTCGGCTACGCGCTGAAATACTACCTCGATATCGGCCTGAAGACCTCGACGCTGCCCGTCATCGCCCTCGGCGTCGGCATCGGCGTGGACTACGGCATCTACCTCTTCTCCGCCATCCAGGAACGCCTGGCCGGGGGCGACACCTACGAGGACGCGCTCTGCTTCGCCTTTGGCACCATGGGCACCTCGGTGATGTTCACCGGCAGCGCCCTGGCCGCCGGCGTCGGCACCTGGGCCTGGTCCGAACTGAAGTTCCAAGCCGACATGGGCATCCTGCTCTCCTTCCTCTTTTTCTTCAACATGCTCGGCGCGATGTTCCTGATGCCCGCACTCGGTCGCTGGCTGTTCCACTCCAAGCTGGCCCACCGGCTCAAGCCCGTGGACGTACCCGCCGGCTGAGGCGGCCTACCTGCCGCCGGCGCCCGGCACCACCTTGCCCGCGGCGGTGAAGGTGAACAACAGGTCGAACTCGGCCTCAAGCTTTTCGGTGCGCGTGACGCGGCTATAAGTGAAGCCCTTGGTCGTGACGACCTCGATGTATTCCACCTTGGCCGGGTGGAACCTCCATTGCCGCACCGCCACTTCCCCCGCGCGCTCGAAATCCTCCCGGAATCCGGGCGGCGTGATCGTGATGGCCAACACGCTCGGACGGACGTCTGAGACGCGCCCCTCCGCGTCTACAGTGACGCGTACGCCCACCTGGGCGGCGCCCGCCTTGGCCGCCAATGCCCGGGCCGGATAAACCGGCAGCACAATCGTTTTCTCCTGCACAGACGCCTCGCGGTATTGATCCCAGCTGGTGGGCCCGGCCGTCTTCGCCTCGGACTTTGGCGGCGGCGTGCGATCCGGCGGCTGCTCGATAAAGGCAACCGAGCTCCGTCCCGTATCCGGCACCCCCGGTGCATGCCTGCAGCCGCCAGCGCCCACCAGCGTGGCGAGGACGAGTATCCCGAGTCCGGTCACTTTCATTCTCCATTTCATCTCACTCCGCCCGCAGGGCAATCACGGGATCAACCTTCGCCGCGCGCCGGGCCGGGAGCAGGCAGGCGGCGATCGCCACGACCGCCAGACCAAGGGGCATGCCGAGAAAAACCCATGGATCGTGCGGGGAGGTTTCATAAATCATTTTTTCAAGCAAACGAGCCGCCCCAAAGGATGCCACCATGCCTATGGCCAGCCCGAGCCCGATCAGGATCGCGCCTTCGCGCAGGACCAGTGCGAGAACCCTGGCGGGATTCGCTCCCAGCGCGGTGCGAATGCCAAATTCCCGGGTGCGCTGGGTCACGCTGTAGGCGATCAAACCGTAAAGCCCGACACCTGCCTGCAGCACCGCAAGGCCGGCAAAAAGGCCGAAGAGCAGAAGATAAAGCCGGGGCTGCGCCACGCTGCGCCGAACATAGGTGTCCATTGTCGCCACATCCGATACCGGAACGTCGCGATCGACCCGCCAGAGCGCCGCCTGCACCTCCCTCGCCAGGCTGGCTGGCGGAAGCGAGGTGCGGACCATCAGCGTGGCGAAGGGCGGCGTGCGCTGGCTCATCGGGCGGTAGACCTGCAGCGGCGTATCCGCCGTCAGGCCGGCCCGGCGGACATCCCCGACCACTCCCACCACCTCGAAGCGGGCCTTGGCGTCGGGCCCGCCCGTGAGAAACCGGCCGACCGGATCCTCCCCGCCAAAGTATTGCCGGGCGGCGCTCTCGCTCAGGATCACCCGGGGCGGGGCCTGGTGATCATCCGCCGGCGTGAAAATGCGACCGGCCCGCAGGAGAATCCCGACCGCCTTGAAATAGTCCACGCTGACCGAGTCGGTGAAAGCCGGCAGCACGTCCGCCGTGGTTTCGACTCCGCTCCCGCGCACCGCCGCCCAAGGCACCGGTATGCCCCAGCGAAAGGGCGACGTATGCGTGAACCCGACGCTCTCGACGCCGGGCACCGCCGCCACCTCGGTTTGGGCGCGGGAGAAAAAGTCCCAGCAGCGGGCCGGCCCCTCGTAGCGTTTGGCTGAAAGGGAAACCGTGAGCGACAGAACCCGGCCGGCCTCGAGTCCGGGATCCTTGCGCAGCAACCCGAGAAAACTGCGCCCGAGCAACCCGGTGCCGGCCAGCAGGACCAGCGCCAGGGCAAGTTCCGCCACGATCAGCCCCGAGCGCAGCCGGCGGGAAGATGAACCGGCCGAACCCCGCGTGCCGTCCTTGAGTGCGTCGTTGGCCTCGATGCGCGAGGCCGTTAATCCGGGAACAAGTCCCGAAGCGACACCGGTAAGCATCGTGATGGCGCCCGTGATGGCGAGCACCGGGAGGTTGAGGGCGATTTCATCGGCCCGGGGCAGCCAGCCCGCGGGCAGGCTGGCCAGCAGCGCGGCGACACCCCAGTGCGCGAGCAGCACCCCACCCGCGCCCCCCAGCACCGCCAGCAGCAGATTTTCGGCCAGGAGCAGGTGGACGAGCTGCCCCCGCGACGCACCCAGCGCCGACCGGACAGCCAGTTCCTTGCGGCGGGCCGTGGCGCGGACAATGGAAAGGCCGGTGACGTTGGCGCACGTGATCAGCATCACGCAGCCGACGGCCCCGAGGACGACGAGGAGTCCCCGGCGATAGTCACCGACCACCAGGCTGCTTAGGTCTGCAGCCAGGAGCGTCCAGCCTTCGTATTCCCGGGCGTGATCCCGCGCCAGCTGGCGGCTCACGGTGGTGAGTTCCGTATTCGCCAGCTCCAACGTGACCCCGGGCTTGAGCCGGCCGAATCCCGTCCAGTAATGGGAGCTCCGATCGAGCAGGTTGTCGGCGCCGATCCGCATCGGCCGCCACAGTTGCGCGATCTCCGCGGGATCCTTGAATGACGCGGGCATGACGCCGATGACCGTATAGGCAACATCGTCGAGCATGATTTTTTCCCCGATGACGGAGTCGCGGCCGTTGAACTGGCTGCCCCACAGGCCGTGGCCCAACACCACCACGGGTGGAGCGCCGGGCGCGATATCGGCCGGCTCCCAAGTCCGCCCGCGCCAGGTGGCGACGCCGAACAGCTTGAAGTAATCCGCCGTGACGTCCGCACTGTTCACCAGCGCCGGGGTCTCGGTCCCCGTGAGATTGACATAGTAATAATACTGGGCGGCCACGGCCGCAAAGGAGTCGTTGCCGGCGGCGATGTCGCCAAAGGTCGCGGGAGTCAGGCCGGTGCCGGCTCGTGTCTGGTGCCGCTCCTGCAACTGAACGAGCCGTCTCCCGTCGCGATACTGCAGGGGCGAAACCAACAGGGCATGGATGACGGATAATATCGCGGTGGAAGCGCCGATGCCCAGGATGAGGGTGAGCACCGCGGTGGCGGTAAAGCCCGGCGACCTGCGCAAGGAGCGAGCAGCGAAGCCCAGGTTCCTGCCGGCCTTCTCCAGCCACACCCAGCTCCGCCCTGCCCTCGCCTGCTCCTGGATGACCGCCACGTTGCCGAACTGGCGGAGTGCGGCGTAGCGGGCCTCGTCAGGGTTCATGCCAGCCGCAACATTCCGCTCCGTCTGCAGATCCACATGCGCCTGCATCTCCTCGGCCATCTCGGCGTCGAGTTTTCCTTTTCGGAAC
>JANMTJ010000424.1:0-3927 GCA_031390295.1 Oleiharenicola sp. | reverse complement strand
GGGCCTTGCCGAAAAACAATTCCTGCCCCCGCAGCTCTGGCGGCGTGGCCGAGGCGGGATCGAGCCGGCCGAGCACGTTCAGCTTGGGCGCGGGGGGAAAGTCGAGCAGCGCCTGCATCTCCGCCATGGCGTGCACCTGGCTGCCGCGGTCGAGGACATTGAGGCCCTTCTTGGTCGCGATGACGGGATCGCCATCGAAATAGGCGGCGCGCTGCTCGAACTCGGTGAAGTCCTCGATGGTCTTCAGCGCGCGCTGCGAGCCGAACAGCTGCTGGATGTTGACTCCGCGCAGGCTCGGCGTGTCCACCCGGTGCCGGAACGCCTGGGGCCGGGCGTCGCCCGCGAGGTGGGTGGCGGCATTGGTGTGGCCGTTGGTGTGGCAGTCGAAGCAGGCGACGCCGCGGCTCGGGCGAAGGGAACGGCGGTCCTCCGTGGCATTGAACTGCTGCTGTGGGAAAGGCGTGAGCAGGAGCCGCAGTCCCTCGAGCTGCTTGGGATTCAGGAGGCCGTTGAACAACTCGTAAAAGTTATCGAGCGTCACGACCCGGCCCTGCGACACATCGCCGAGATCGGTGCGGGTCGTCAGGTAGATCGGCGCGGGGAACTCTGGCAGAAAATGATCCGGCAGGTCGAAATCGAGGTCGAACCGCGTCAGGTCGCGCTGCTCCTGCCGCTGCAGTTCCTCGATCATAAATTGCGGAAACAACATGCCGCCTTCCGCGTGCTGCGGATGGGGCAGCGGCCGGAAGCCGGCGGGAAAAATGTCCTGCGACCGGATCTCCCCGGGTGTCAGCGCCGCCAGCCGGGCCCACGTGACGCCGGGCTTGAGCCGGGCGCGCACGCCTTGCTGCACCGCCTTGCCGCGGGCCATCGTCACGCCGCCGGCCGGCCGGTCGGACAGATCGTACCGCTCCGCCAGGAAATCCCGGTGCGCCTGCATCACCGCGGACTTCGCCTGCTCCATCCGCGCCCGGGTCTGGGCAAACGGTTCCTCGATCTTGACCGGCGCGTAGCTCGAGGTTTGGGCCTGCGTCACCGTGCCCGGACCTAGGACGACGACGAGCAGGGTGATCAAGGCGTGGCGGGGGCAAGGCAGGCAGTTCATGCCCTATCTTAACGCGCACCCCAACGCGTGGTATGGGGTGTTCACGGGTAATCCGCCGGGGTCAGCGCCGGCCTGCAGAATCAAAATCCCTTGCTGATCTCGATCCACAAGCGGGCGGATGCCGTGCTCGGCACCAGCACGGGTTTCGGGCCGATGGGTGCCGCGATGCTGACCTTGGCGCCCCACTGGCTTTGACCCACCCAGTTGAACCCCACGCCAGCCCCGCTCAGGGTGGCGCCGTTGGGGCCCGTGCCCCAGACCGTGTCGTTGAGCTTCAGGTGCGCGCTGTCCACAAAGGCCACCGCCTGCCACTTGCTGCGCCAGGCCGTGCCCAGATCGTGCCGGAACTCGACGGTACCCAGGTACCCGTGGTCGCCTGACACCGCTCCCATGTCATAGCCGCGCACCGTGTAAGGCCCGCCGCCGATCATCTTCTGGGACGAATCCAGGTTGCCGTTGGCCCACTGGCCGGTGAAGGCGAGATAGAGCCCGTCCTTCGGTCCCAGGCTTTGCAGGTGGACCAGGTTCAGGTTCCATTTTGAGAATCCACCCTTGGTATCCGCAGTCGCCGCATCGGCCAGCTGGGCCACGCCGTCATCGAAGCCGACCCGCCCGATCGTCCAGTCTAACCGCCAGAGGGTGATGCCGCCGGGCAGGAAGGTGTCCCGCGCATCGCCGGCCAGGCTGAATTTTGCGTTGTCCAGGTGCCGGTCTGTGCGGATCGCACCGGCGTTGAGGTGATCGCGCAGTTGCAGCCCGTCATACTGAAGCAGCCCGTAAACGTTGACGTTACGGCTGCGCACGAAGGGGTGCTTCACCCACAGGCTTTCCAGGTGCGCGCTACCCCGGGCATCGAGGGACTTCAGCGGCCCGCCCAGGATGTATTGCAGGTAAGAATAGGATCCACCGAGGCGGGTGCCCTGCCCGTTCAGCAGCGTCTCATCGGCGATGCGGCCGTAATTGATCCCGCGGCCCGAAGTCAGGACGCTCACGCTCAGGACATCGCCATGCTGCAGGGGCTCGTTGAAGTTCACCGTCGCGCTGATGCGCGGCCGGCCCGTGTAGCGGTTGCCAAAGTCGTCCGCCACCACATAACCCGAGATGGCCGGACCGGTCGTGGTGCCCACCAGCAGGTCCGAGGTCCCGTACTCGTCGCCCGGCCGCAGGGTGGCGTTGACCGTGACTCCGGGAATGTCGGAGAGCAGCAAAAGGGCATGATCCAGCCGCGGCTGGCTGATGGCCTGGCCGCCTTGCAGCGTGCCCAGCGTATCCTGCAGCAAGGCACTCTTCACCCGGCCCTGGTTATCGAGCCGGATCGAGCCATAGCGCGCCTCGATGATCTCGACGACCACGATCCCATCCTGGATCTCCTGCGCCGGGATGATCGCCTGGGCGAGGGCATAGCCATGACGGTGATAATGGCGGGTGATCCGGGCGACTATTTCGCCCAATTGCGGCAGGGTGAGGCTTTGCCCGCCGGCGTCCGCCACCAGGGCCTGCAATGTCGCCGGGTCAAACAGGGTGTTCCCCGAGATCCGGATGGACCGCACCAGGAAGGGCGCGCTGGGCGGAAGCTGGCCGCCGCCCCTCCGTTCCATGGTCAGCCCGGTCCCGAGGGAGGATGGGCCGGGGATCGAGACCGGCTGGATCTGCTGGAGGATCGAGCCGGCGCCCGGAACGGCGGGATCCGCCGCGGAGGCGACCAACGGAATGATGAGCAGGAAGGCAACAGGCAGCAGTTTCATGGTGTGGATCCGATTAAAGTGTTCTTGGTCACGGCGGGTTTCTTGTTTGTCCGGGTATACTCCTTGTAGCGCTGGCTCTGGCTGGCATCCGCCAGGAGCAGGTCAGGACCTCTCCGGCCCATGCCCATCGTCGAGTTCACCGCCCGGCCGTTGCCGGTCTCGAGGGCGAAGGCATCGACGATCAGGACGGGGCTGGCACTCCCCGACACCGTGATCGTCGGGGTCAGGCTGAGCCCGTTGCGCCGCAAGCTTTCCTGGAAGGAGAGAACTTGAATGGGCACCACAGGCACGATGACGGCGAGGGCCTCGATGGTGCTGGTGGTGTTGTTGACATAGCTGACGTTATAGTTCCCGCCGCTGTTGCCATCGCTGAGCGTCACGGCGGCCGCGGTGACCGTCTTGTTGCCCTGGCCGACACTCGGGTCGGTATAGGCGAAGGTGCCGCCACTGATCGTGTCACCGGTAAACAGGGTGCCGCCGGCCACCACGGCCGTGCCCAGCGCGGAGAGGTTGCCATCGTAGAGCTTGATGACGTCGACCGTGGTCAGGGTCAGGGGCGCCGGTGTGATGCTGGCGGTATGCGTGCCGCCGGTGAAGGTGTAGTTGCTGGCCAGGCCGGAGCTGTTGCCCAAGGCGAGGCTGCCCAGGGTCAGCGGCTTGAGGGCGCCGACATTCCGGTCCGCCACCGTGCCCGTGCCGGCAAGCGTGAGGGTTTCGGAGCCGACGAGCGGGCTCATCGCCAGCGCCCCCGCTCCGACCTCCGTGGTGCGGTCATAGACGCGCGTGCCGGTCAGGTTGACCGTCCGCGGGGTGATGTTGGCCGCGACCGTCTGGCCGGTACCCAGCGTGTAATTGCTGGCCAGGCTGCCAGTGAGGCTGTCGGCGAGGGTGGTGGAGTTGACCGTGACCCGGTTGGCCGTGAGCACGTCCTTGGTGTTGAAGGTACCCAGGCCCGTGGCGGTCACGTTTTCCAAGTTAACCAGCCCGGACGTGATCGTCAGGGTGGCCGGGGTCGATGTGTTACCGTCATAAACCTTGTTGGGGGCTACGACCGTGGCGGTCAGCGCCACCGGCGTA
>JANMTJ010000417.1:0-1624 GCA_031390295.1 Oleiharenicola sp. | reverse complement strand
ATCGCGGCGCCGACGCCACCG
Source organism: Oleiharenicola sp. (assembly GCA_031390295.1). GTDB lineage: Bacteria > Verrucomicrobiota > Verrucomicrobiia > Opitutales > Opitutaceae > Lacunisphaera. The sequence goes on along the minus strand of JANMTJ010000417.1, from coordinate 1,603 downwards.
GCGAGCACAGGCATCCACGCCCTAACTTCCTCTCCACTGGGCAGCGCTGTTGGCCCATGCACATAACTCACCGTTCCCAACCCGAACGCCGCGACCATGTAGCCGAGCTGGGAGAGCGTCGAATAGGCCAACACCTTCTTGATGTCGCGCTGGGTGATGGCGCAGAGCGCGGCGTAGAGCGCGGTCACAGTGCCGGTCCACATGATGACGGTGAGCGCATCTTCGACCATCAGGACGTTGATGCGGCAGAGCATGTAGACACCGGCCGCCACCATGGTCGCGGCGTGGATGAGGGCCGAGACGGGCGTCGGGCCCTCCATGGCATCGGGGAGCCACACCTGCAGGGGCATCTGCGCGGACTTGCCCACCGCGCCGCAGAACAGGAGCAGCGGGATGGCGGTGCTGAAGACATGCCCCTGCTCCAGCTCGGACAAGTTCACGGTGCCGTTGAGCCAGTAGCACATCACGATGCCGAGCAGGAAGCCGAAGTCGCCGACGCGGTTGACGATAAAGGCCTTCTTGGCGGCGTCAGAAGCGGACGGCTTCTCATGGTAGTGGCCGATCAGCAGCCAGGAGCTGAAGCCGACCAGCTCCCAGAAGATGAAAATCATGAACAGGTTGTCCGCGAGCACGATGCCGAGCATCGAGAACATGAAGATGGACAGGCCGCCAAAGAACCGCGCCCGGGCCGAATCATCGTGCATGTAACCCAGCGAGAAAACGTGGATCAGGAAGCCGACGACCCCGACCACGAAGAGCATCAGTGCGGCGAGATCGTCGAACTTGATGCCCAGGTTGACGGCAAACGTGCCGAAGCGCAGCCACTCGACCGAGGCCTCGAAACGCTCGCCGTGCTGCAGGAGAATCAGGGAGATCGCTGCAATTACCCCGGCGGTGGCCACGGACACATACGAGGCCAGGGCCCCGCGCTGGCGCAGAAACAGGGCAATCACAGCCGCCGAAACGAGCGGCAGGAGGAGCAGGAAAATGGCGTGCTGGAGCATGGTCATGGCTTCAACAGGTAGGGCGCGACCGCTGGGCGCGCCGGAACACGATCGCGGACGGCCCGGCGGTCCGTCCCTACCCCAAGGCAGCGACCCAGCGATAATCCATGTTTATCCGTGTTCATCCGTGGTTAATGCTTCAAATGATTGAGCTCCTCGACCTGGATGGTGTGGCGCTTGCGGAACAGGGCGACGATGATGGCGAGCCCGACGGCGACCTCGGCCGCCGCGATCGTGAGGATGAAGAAGACAAAGACGCTGCCGTCGAGGGTGTTGTTGAAGCGCGAGAAGGCGACGAGCGCGAGGGTCGAGGCCAGCAGCATCAGCTCGAGACACATGTAGATCACCAGCGTGTTCTTGCGCAGCAGCACGCCGAAGAAGCCGATGGCGAACAGCACCGCGCTGAGCAGGATGTAGGCGTTGAGTCCGATGGTGCTCATTTGGGGTCCTCCATCCGGTCGTACCTCTTGCTGAGCACGATGACGCCGAGCATTGCGATGAGGAGCTTGAAGCCCAACACCTGCAACGGCAGGAGGTAGGCCGTGAAAAGCTGCTCGGCGAAATGCTTGAGCGTGGGCACCGGGCCGGTGGCCGGGGTG
>JANMTJ010000371.1:0-6198 GCA_031390295.1 Oleiharenicola sp. | reverse complement strand
GCCCAGATTGGCCACGCGGCGTTGGCCACGATGTCGCCCGCCAACCGGCTGACACTGCCGTTCAGGCTCCAGCGGTCATTGATGTCCCAGCTGGCATCGAAGGACAAAGTGCGCTGGTGGAGATCGAAGACGGAGCTTTGGGCGTTGTGCTCCAGCCATTGGGCTTCCGCGCCCAACCGCAGATTGGCCAGCACGCGCTGTGAAAGTCGCATGCCGGCCTCCGCGGTCCAGCCCCGGTCAGAGGAGTACCGGGCCGATTTGTAGGTCGCGGCGGCGTGGAATTGCAGCACGGGCGCCAGCGGGCCGAGGCCGAATTTTCTTTGGAGGGAGATCCGGCCACCAGCCTTGAGATTATCGGCCAGATTGTATTCCGACACAGTCAAGGAACTGAGTTCACCGCTGCCGACCAACAGCCAACTGGGCGCGAGCTGGCGGGGTTTGCTGGCACCAAGGCTGAGCTCATAGGTGGTGGCATCCTTGCGGGTGGGCTCATGGGAGGTGCGGCTGTGGTTGTTGACCCACGAGGCGGTGCCGCTGGCGGTCAGGTGCAGGTTTTCAATCCAACCCGACGCAGATCCTTCCTGGGCCCGGACCGTCAGGCCGAGCAGGCTAACGAGCAAAAGGAGATGGCGAAGGGTGTTCATAGCAGTGGTCGCAACGTGCGCCATACGGTATCAGCGACGATTTTGTGGCCTTCGGGGGTGGGATGGATGCCGTCGGGCAGATTCAGGCTGGGCTCCCCACCAACCCGGTCGAGCAGAAAGGGAATGAGCACCGCTCCGCTGGTCCGGGCGATATCAGGGAAAATGGCGGCGAAGTCCCGGGTGTGTTCCGGGCCCATGTTGGTGGGTAGCATCATACCGGCGATGACTACCTTTACGTCAGGATACTGCTGGCGGATGCGCTCAATCATGCGGTCCAGGTTGGAGCGGGTGAGGGTCGGGGCTATGCCGCGCAACCCGTCGTTTCCGCCCAATTCGATGATGAAAATATCCACCTTTTGCCGGAGGATCCAATCCAGCCGGCGCAGGCCACCCGCTGTGGTCTCGCCGCTCAATCCGGCGTTTACCACCCGCCAGGGCAACCCGGCTTCATCGATCTTTTTCTGGATAAGGGCGGGGTAGGCCTCATCCGGGTCCACGCCGTAGCCGGCGGTAAGGCTGTCGCCGAAGAATACCATGGTCTTCGTCTCCGCCGCGCCCGACCAAGCGGCCAGACCCAAGGCCAGGATGATCGTCAGCCATCTTTGGCTTTTGCGCTTTGGGGGAAGTTCACTCTTGTTCACGCGCATTCGGAATAACGCTATGAGTGTCCAATCCATCCTAAATGTCCAGCGCCTGACCAAGACTTACCCCACGGCCGCCGGGCCGTTGACGGTCTTGCATGAGGTGTCCTTCACCCTGCCCGCCGGCGGCACGTGCGCCATAGTCGGTCCCTCCGGCAGCGGCAAGACCACCCTGCTCGGGCTGTGCGCCGGGCTTGACCAGCCATCCACCGGCCGGGTCGAACTGGATGGGCGGGAGATTGGCGGGCTGACCGAGGACCAGCGCGCCCTCGTGCGCAACGAGTGCGTCGGATTCGTTTTCCAGAACTTCCAATTGATCCCCACCTTGACCGCCCAGGAAAACGTCCTGGTGCCGCTCGAGTTGCGCGGCAATGGCGTCAGGGCGGCCGATGCGGCCGAACTGCTTGACCGGGTCGGTCTCGGCGACCGGCTGGATCATTACCCGACCCAGCTTTCCGGCGGCGAACAGCAGCGCGTTGCGCTCGCCCGGGCCTTCATCAACCGTCCGCGCATCCTCTTCTGCGACGAGCCGACGGGCAATCTCGATGGGGACACGGCGCACGCCATGGTGGATCTCATCTTTGGACTGAACCGCGAACGTGGGACCACGCTGGTGCTGGTGACCCACGACCTCGAGCTCGCCCGCCGGACCCAGCGCATCCTCCGGCTGCGTTCGGGCGCGGTCATCTCCGACGAAACGACCGGTCCATGAATTTCATCCTGAAAATGGCCTGGCGGGACACCCGGGCTTCGCGGCGGCGGCTCCTGCTGTTCTCGCTTGCCATCGTGCTGGGCGTGGCGGCCCTCGTGGCCGTGGGGTCGCTGCGCGACAACCTCCGGCTGGCCATCGAGGTGCAGACCAAGTCCCTGCTCGGGGCCGACCTGACCGTCAACTCCCGCAGCCAGTTTCCCGCGGAGGTGGAGCAATATTTCGCCGGGCTGGGGGAGGAGCGCGCCCGTGAAATCTCCTTCAACTCCATGCTCATCTTGCCGCCGGCGGGCGGCGCGACCCGTCTCGTACAGGTGCGCGCCATCGAGGGCGGGTTTCCGTTTTATGGTGAATTCGACACCGTGCCGGCTGACGCCCGAGGCTCACTGCGCGGCGGCATGAACGCGGTGCTCGAGGAGAGCCTGATGATCCAGTTCAACCTCAAGCCGGGGGACAAGGTCCGGCTCGGCACGACGGAGTATACGGTGGCGGGCGGCCTGCGCGCCATTCCCGGTGAGGCCACGGCGGTCGCGACGATGGCGCCCCGGGTATTCGTGCCGCTCTCGACCGTGGGCGGCACAGGCCTGCTGCAGCCCGGCAGCCTCGCGCGGCACCGGATGTATTTCAAATTCAACCCGGCATTCGACGTCGAGGCGCTGGAGCGCAGCCTGCGCGAGCGATTCAGCGAATACCGGCTGGGTTATGACACGGTCGAGGAGCGCAAACGCGAGCTCGGCCAATCCATCACCAATGTGAATTCCTTTCTCAGTCTGGTGGGTTTCGCCTCGTTGTTTCTCGGGGCCATCGGCGTGGCCAGTGCGATCCATGCGCATATCCGCCAGAAAATTCCCACCGTGGCCATCCTGCGTTGCCTGGGGGCGTCGGCCCGCACGAGTTTTTCCATCTACCTCGTACAGGGACTCGGGCTGGGCATCCTGGGGGCGGTGCTGGGGGCGGTGCTCGGTCTCACCGTTCAGCTCGCCCTGCCGGGACTGTTGCGGGATTTCCTGCCGTTCAGCCTTGAGCTGAATGTCTCGTGGGCGGCGTTGGCCCGCGGGTTGGGTGCTGGAGTGGTGATCAGCGTATTGTTCGCCCTGTTGCCCTTGCTGGAGGTCCGGCGCGTATCGCCGTTGCTGACCCTGCGTTCCGCCTATGCCGCGACCGGGACCGGCCGCGACTGGCTGCAGGTCGTTGTCTTCGGGGTGATCATCGTGATGGTTTTCGCCTTCGCGGTCTGGCAGACGGGCCGCTGGTCGTGGGGGATCGGGTTTGGCACCGCCTTGCTGGCCGGGTTTGGTGTGCTGGCCGGCCTGGCGAAGGCCGTCTCGTGGCTCGCCCGGCGTTTCACCCTGCGCGGCCTGCCTTACGCCTGGCGGCAAGGTGTGGCCAACCTCCACCGCCCGAACAACCGCACCCTCCTCCTGCTGGTGTCACTCGGCATGGGCACGTTTCTCATGATGACGCTCTACCTCTCACGCGACACCCTGCTCGGGCAGTTGCGCGTGGTCGGCGGGGGCGACCGACCCAACCTGATGCTCTTCGACATTCAGGACGACCAGGTCGAACCACTAAAGAAGCTTCTGCAGGACAACGGGTCTCCGATGCTCCAGCATGCACCGATCATCACGATGCGCATCTCATCCATCAAGGGCCGCGCCGTGACCGACATCCTCAAGGACAAGGCTTCGCGCGTGCCTGCCTGGACACTCCGTCGCGAATACCGTTCCACGTACCGGGGCGAGATCACGGACACCGAGAAGGTCATCGCAGGTGAATTCACCGGCAAGGTGGCCGCGGATCAGGCGATCGTGCCGGTCTCGGTCGAGGAGAAACTGGCGCATGATCTCCAGGTCGGCCTCGGCGATGAGATCATTCTTGATGTCCAGGGCGTGCCCGTGAAGGCCCGGGTTGGCAGTCTGCGGCAGGTGGACTGGCGGCGGATGCAGCCCAATTTTTTCCTGGTGTTTCCCGAAGGCGCGCTGGAAGCGGCACCCAAGTTCCACATCATGGCGCTGCGCGCCGCTGATGCCGCGCAGTCGGCGCGGGTGCAACAGGTGGTCGTGCGGAACTTCCCCAATGTCTCGGCCATCGATCTGGCGCTCATCATCCGGACCATTGACGGGGTCTACTCCAAGGCCTCGTTCGTCGTTGAATTCCTTGCGCTCTTCACGGTGGTGACCGGGGGCATTGTGCTGGCGGGGGCGGTGCTGATCGGCCGGTCGCAGCGCGTGCGCGAGAGCGTGCTGCTGCGCACCCTCGGGGCCACGAAGGCGCAGGTGAACCGCATCATGTTCGCCGAGTACCTCGCCCTGGGCACGCTGGGCGCTGCGGTCGGCGCGGTGCTGGCGGTCGGGGCCAACTGGGCGCTGGCTTATTTCATGTTCCAGGTGACCTGGACGGCACCGTCGGTCATGGTCCTGCTGGGAGGGTGGGCTGCCGTGAGCCTGATGACCGTAACGACGGGCTTGCTGTCCAACCGCGGCATTTGCGACCATCCGCCCCTCGCGGTGCTGCGCGAGGAAACATGACCCCCCGCCATCTCAGCTTCCACTACACCCTGCGCAACCGCGAGGGCCGGGTGCTTGACACCTCCCGCGGCACCACGCCCCTGTTATGCGTGGAAGGGGCCGGGCAGATCATCGAGGGCCTGGAGGAATCGCTTTTGCAGATGAAAGAGGGTGAATCACGCCATGTCGTGGTGCCACCGGAGCGGGGTTACGGCCTGCGAGAGGAAGCGTTGGTGCAGAAGGTGCCGCGGGCCCGCCTGCCGGTGGACGACCTGAAAGTGGGGGACCAGTTCCAGACCGGGCCCGACCATCAGGCGCCGGTGGTGACCGTGATGGCAATCGAGGGCGACGAGGTGTTGCTCGACGCCAACCACCCGCTGGCGGGCGAGGAACTGCATTTCGAGGTAGAAGTGGTGGCCCTGCGCGCCGCCACGCCTGCAGAGTTGCAAGCGACCGGGCGTCAGCCGTAGCTTTTGGCCCTGACCATGAAAGTTCTCGGTATCGACATCGGCGGATCGGCCCTCAAGGGCGCACCCGTGGACACCAAAACCGGCCGGCTCCTCGCCGAGCGTTGTCGCGTGGAGATTGAATCACCTTGTTCCCTGAAGGAAGGCATGGCCGCGGCCCGGAAGATTGCCCGCCATTTCAACTGGAAAGGCCCGGTTGGCCTGGGTTTTCCCGGCATCATCAAGGGCGGCCGCATCGGGGCGGTGGGCAATCTCGGCCGCGTGTGGGAGGGCAAGAACGGGGCGGCCCTGTTCCGCCAGGCCACGGGCTGCCGGGTACAGTTGCTCAACGATGCGGACGCGGCCGGGCTCGCCGAGATGGCCTTTGGGGCGGGACGCGGGCGGAAGGACACGGTGATCCTGCTGACCTTCGGCACGGGCATTGGCTCGGGATTGTTCTACGGGGGTCAGCTTATCCCCAACGTCGAGCTCGGGCATGTGCCGTGGCGGGGCAAACCCTTCGAGCGGTACGCCGCCGCCGCCGTGCGCAAGCGCGCCCGGCTCGACTGGCCGGAATGGGCGGCCCGGGTGAATGTCTATCTCAGCGTGGTGGAGCGCCTCTTTTCTCCCGATCTGATCATCATCGGTGGCGGGGTGAGCAAGAAGTCTGACAAGTTCATGCGTTTCATCCGGGCCCACGCCCGGGTGGTACCGGCCCGGCTGAACAATGACGCCGGTATCGTAGGTGCGGCGCTGGCCTGGCAACAAGGGCAGCACTAGCTCTGGGGGGACCGGGCAACCTCCCCGGGCCACTCATCCGCCCGGGGCTCCATTCATCAAAACAGGCTGCAACTTTGCCCCCGGCCCGGGTGTGATACGGCCATGCCCGGCCTTATCCACGCATCCTACCCGTCTGCCTTCGCATCCGGGTGTCTGGCCGCGAAATCCAACAATCTCGTCGCTCTCCTGTTTCCCGCCGCGTCGTCCCGCGTATTCCTGTCCCCGTTCGTAGTTATCAGTTGTGTTACAGAGGGGTCCGCAGGGACCCCTCTGTGTTTTATGGGACGGGCCTGACGCTGGCCAAGCCCGCTATTTTCCTCCCAATCTGACCGACCAACTGAATCCCATGTCTGACCCTGCGAATCCTCCCTCCACCCCGGCCCCGGCCGCGCCCAAGAAGAAATCCCGCAAACGCCTTTGGATCGTCATCGGCAGCCTCGTGCTGCTGGTGGCCGTGGTGGCGGGCGCCAT
>JANMTJ010000363.1:0-2767 GCA_031390295.1 Oleiharenicola sp. | reverse complement strand
ACGCCGAAGTTGGTGAAGAATAGCCGCAAGGCCAGCCACGGCAGCAGTGCCGCCGCCTGGACGTATGACGGCCCAAGCACCAGCTCGGCCAAGAAGGGGCCAGCCAGCATCAACGGAACCGCGGTCACCAAAAAAAGTCCTCCCATCAGCCGGTAGAGATTGAAAAGCCGTTTATGATAAAGCGGCAGACTGTCGCGCTTCGCCCGCGTGATCTCCGGCGAGGCCACGGTGTAGACGACCATGGGAATAAATGAAAATGCCACCACCAGACGCATGGCCGCGGCATACTGCCCCAATTCACTGCTCCCGAGTATCTGCGCGATCACCAATTGATCGAAGTAAGCCTGCGCGTAAACGGCCAGACCGGAAAGGGCCAGAGGCCAGCTCTCGTACAGCAAAGTCCGCGCGCAATTCCAGTCAAAGTGGAATCGCCAGATCCTCTGGCCGGTTTTCCCCCCGGCCCACAGCCAGCCGGCCGAACTGAGGGCGATTTCTGCCACCCCCGCCGCCGCCAGAACCGGCAAAGTAGCCTGGGCGAGAATGAGCCCCACCTTGATTAGGCTGGCCAGCACGCACGCCGCGATCCGCACGTAGGCCGAGATCCGGGACTCCCCTTTCGCCTGGAAAAGCAGATCGAAGACATCCAGCGCCTGGAAAAGCATCCCGAGCGCCACGATGATGACCAGCGGGCGCGTGGGCGCCCCCGGCATGGGCTGCAGCCAGGCCACGCCCACGCAAATCAAAAAACCAAGCCCCGCGCCCAGCGATTTCAGAAAAAACGCGACGCCCATCCAAGTATCGGTGGCGTACGGCGTCCGCGCCAACTCCCGCACGACCACCGCGTTGACGCCCAGCGAGGTGAAGGCGCTCACGGTGCCCACCACCGCGATGGCGTAGCTCAGCCAGCCGTACTGCTCCGGCCCGAGATATCGCGCCACCCACACCCCGACGAGCAGGCCGGCCGCCATCCGGACCAGCTGGTCCGCGAAGAGCCAGGAAGCATTGTCGATTGATCGCTGCAGGGTGTCCCGGCCCGCGAGCCGGCGGGCCAGAAAAGGAGGAAGCCATGCACTGACTTTCATGACGTGGACCGGACTTTATCCGGGAAAACTGGCGAAAGCGGAAGCAAAACGTCGTGAAAGTGGCCGGCGCCGCCGCGGCAGTCAACGCTCCCCCGTAGATTCGGCTTCCGTTACCCGGGGCACAAACTAACTTCGCCCTGCCCGCATGAAGCTCTCCATCGTCATCCCCTGTTACAACGAGCGGAACACCATCCGCGCCATCGTGGATGCCGTGCGTGCCGCCCCGGTCGCCGACAAGGAGATCATCGTGGTGGACGATTGCTCGACCGACGGCACGCGCGACATCCTGAAATCCGAGATCGAGCCGCTGGTCACGCGCGTGATCTACCACCCCATCAACTGCGGCAAGGGGGCCGCGCTGCGGACGGGCTTTGCCGCCGCGACCGGCGATGCCGTCATCGTGCAGGATGCCGACCTTGAGTACGACCCGCAGGAATACCCCAAGCTCTTGAAGCCGATCCTCGACGGCAAGGCCGACGTGGTCTTCGGCTCGCGCTTCATGGGCGCCGACGCGCACCGCGTGGTCTATTTCTGGCACATGGTGGGCAACCGCTTCCTCACCCTGCTCTCGAACATGATGACCAACATCAACCTCACCGACATGGAGACCTGCTACAAGGTATTCCGCCGCGAGGTGCTGCAGCAAATCACGATCGAGGAGAACCGCTTCGGCTTCGAACCCGAGATCACCGCCAAGATGGCCCGGCTGGAGGGCTGCCGCATCTTCGAGGTCGGCATCAGCTACTACGGCCGCACCTACGCCGAGGGAAAGAAGATCGGCTGGCGCGACGGCTTCCGCGCCCTCTACGCCATCCTGAAATACAACCTGTTCTGAGCGTCGGCCGGGCCGGCGGGTTTAATCCGCCACTGTGCGAGCAAGCTCGCGCCCACATTCAAGCCACTGAAAAGTGGAACCCGGCCCCTGGACGGGTTCGCGACGGGTTTAACCTCCGCTTTAATACGCCCGGCTTGCACCCCGCTGGCGGTGCTGTCATGAATCCCGCCACTCCATGAGTGCCCCCGCCGCGTCGCCCGCCGTCACTGTCGTCATCCCGATTTTCAACGAGGATGCGGTGTTGCCCGAATTGATCGAGCGCCTGACCAAGCTGTTCGACGGCCACCCCGCCATCCGCTGGGACGTCCTGCTGGTGGATGACGGCAGCCGCGACCGTTCGGCGGCGCTGGTGCGCGCCCAGGCGGCGAAAGACCCGCGCTTTGCGCTGCTCGAATTCAGCCGCAACTTCGGTTTTCAGGCCGCGCTCGCCGCCGGCCTGGCCCACGCCCAGGGCGACGCCATCGTGACGATGGACGCCGACCTGCAGGACCCGCCGGAACTCATTCCCGCCATGGTTGCCAAGTGGCGCGAGGGCTCCGAGGTTGTGCTCGCCGTCCGCCGCACGCGCCAGGAAACCGGCGTGCGCCGCCTGGGCATGGATCTTTTCCACGGCCTGTTCGGCCGTGTGGCTGATTTTCCCATCGAGGCCAACACCGGCACCTTCGGCCTGATGAACCGCGCTGCGGTGGACGCACTCAACCAGCTGCCGGAACGCAGCCGTTTCTTTCCGGGCCTGCGCTCGTGGGTGGGCTTCACCACCGGTGAGGTGAGCTACGACCGGCAGGAGCGCGCCGCCGGCCAGCCGCAACAGACCCTGGGCAAGCTGCTCCGCTACGCTCTGGACGGGGTG
>JANMTJ010000311.1:0-4139 GCA_031390295.1 Oleiharenicola sp. | reverse complement strand
AGGGCCTGGACGCGCTTCAGCACCTGGGCGCGGACTTGGGCCTCGGGCTTCCCGGCCACGGGAGACTGCGGGTCGCGCAGGCTCTGCGCCATTTCGGCAAAGTTGTATTCCAACAGTGCCCGGGAGCGCTTGTCGCGGAATTCCTCGCGCCAAGCCGCCAGGGTGGCGGAAATGCGGTTGGCCGGGAGGGTGGAATCCGCCGGGTCTGGCTGTGTCATCAATGCCGCCAGGGCTGCCCGACTCGCTTCGGTCTCGGCCTTGGTCTGCCGGTGCCCGCTCCAGACGCGCAGGACCAGGGCGACCAAGACCACCAGCAGCACGGCCGCGACCCCCGCCATGGTTTTTTGAGCGCGGGACAAACCGACGCCGGGCGGACGCGGTTCCGGCAGTTCCTCCTCGGGCGGTGGTTCGGGCTCGACCGATCCCATGGCCTGGGCCTCGAGGAGCAGCTTGTAGATGGGAATGGCCTGCGAAATGTTTTTCAGCTCCCGCGGACCCAGCCGCGTCACCTGCAGCGCAAGCTTGTTCCGGACCACATCATAGACGGTCTGGGAGATGCAGATGCCGCCGGGCTCGGCCTCGGCCTGCAGCCGGGCGGCGATGTTCACGCCATCGCCCATCACATCCTTATCATTGACGAACACATCACCGAGGTGGATGCCGACGCGGTGGATGAGGCTTTCATTCGCTGCCCGGTTCTTCGCCAGCAGCGCGAAGGCGCGTTGCATGGCGAGCGCGCAGGCCACGGCCTGCACGGCGCTGGAAAAGTACAGGAGCAGACCGTCGCCCGTGTTCTTGAGCACGGAACCGTGGTGCTGGGTGCAGATTTCCCTCATCTCCGCAAAATCCCGCTGGAGCAGCCGCAGGGTCGTCACTTCGTCGGCCTGCATGCGGGCGCTGAAACTCACGATGTCCGTAAAGACAATGGCTGCCAGCGAACGCTGGCCGGGGCCGGGCGGAGTAGGCGCGTGATATTCCATGACGGGTTAAAGAATTGGCTGTTTCGCCCGGCCGGCACAACGCCTTTGCGGGCCCGGCGATTATTTCACATCTGTATCGAACAAGCCGCGAACCTGGGTGAGCAGCGTGCTCAGGGCAAAGGGCTTGGGCAGGTGCGCGGTGTGTCGGTCGGGCCATCCGGGCAGCACCGGTTTCGAGGCGGCCGTGCAGATGACCCGCAATTCCGCGTTGGCCTGGCAAAGCTTGCGCAGAAACGCCACCCCGGGGCCCACACTGGTGTCGATGATGACCAACTGCGGGCTGGCGCCTGTTTGGCCCGCTTCGTCCACCGTGGCCGCCTCGATCGCCGTGTAACCGTCGAGGGTGAGGATACCGCCGATCATTTTGCGCAGGCCCGTTTCCTGCTCGATCACCAGGATTGATTCCGTGCCCTGTGTCACCGGCAGGACGCCGAGGGCGGTGACGCCGGCGTCCTCGGGCTCCGCCGTCTCGGGCAGCATGACCGTGAAGGTCGCGCCCTTGCCCGGGGCACTTTGCGCCGTGATGTAGCCGCGGGCCTGACGGACAAGGCCCTGGACCGTCGCCAGGCCCAGCCCTGTGCCGTTCGGTTTTGTCGTGTAGAATGGCTCGAATATCTTCTTGCCCAGGCCCGGCTTGAAGCCGACCCCGGTGTCGATCACCTGCAGGGCCGCGTAGTTCCCCGGGGGCGGACCGCCGGACCGCCGGCGGGTCGTGACCTGATGATGGTAGGTGCGCAGCGTGAGCCGCCCGCCCTGTGGCATCGCATCGCGAGCGTTGAAGCATAAGTTGAGCAGCACCTGTTGAAAGAACCCGGGATTGATGCGGGCGTTGCCAAGGTCCGACGCCAGCCGCACCTCAACCTCGATGGCCTTGCCGCACGCGCGCCGGATGATCTCGGTGATTTCGCGGATCAGGGTGTTGAAGTTGACGATGCTGGTCTCGGTCTCCTGCCGGCGGCTGAACTCGAGGATCTGCCGCGCAATGGCCGCGGCCTTGAGGCCCGCCCGGTGGATCTCCTGCAGGTCCTTGTGCGCGGCGGGCACGTGCGCCACCTTGGGATCCATGATCTCGCAGTAGCCGTTGATGATGGAGAGCAGGTTGTTGAAGTCGTGCGCCACGCCGCTCGCGAGCAAGCCGACCGTGCCGAGCTTCTGCGCCTGCAGCAGGGCGGCGAGCACCGCCCGGTCGGCGGGCATCCTGTTGGTTTTGGTGGCCATGGTCAGGGCGCAAGCCGCTCGATCACCCAGTCCCCGCCAGCCTCGCGCCGGTAGCGCAACCGGTCGTGCAGGCGGCTCCGCCGGCCCTGCCAGAACTCAACCATGTCCGGTGACAACCGGTAACCGCCCCACTGCGGGGGCAGGGGCACCTCGCCGCCCTGGTATTTTTTCTCCACCGCCCGGTAGCTTTCCTCCATCACCGCCCGGCTGGCGATGGGTGTGCTCTGCGGCGAGGCCCAGGCGGCCAGCTGGCTGGCGCGCGGCCGGCTGTGAAAATATACCTCCGCCTCCTCGCGCGTAACCCGCGTGACCTGCCCCTCCGCGATCACCTGGCGCTCCATCACCACCCAGGGGAAAAGCAGCGTGGCCCACGCCTGGTCGGCCAGCTCCCGCCCCTTGCGGCTCTCGTGGTTGGTATAGAAGACAAAACCCCGGCCATCGAAGGCCTTGAGCAGCACGGTGCGGGCAGACGGACGGCCGTCGCGGCCCACGGTCGCCAGGGTCATCGCGTTGGGCTCGGTAATCTTGGCCGCCTCGGCCTCGGCAAACCACTGCTCGAACTGCCGAAAGGGGTCCTTGGCGACGTCCTTTTCGTGCAGCCCTGCCAGCCCATAGTCTATCCTCATGTTGGCCAGTGCCATAGTGGCCGCAATATCGCCCCCGCTGGTTGGCCTGTCAAAATCCATCCTTTCCGCCAGTCGCGTCTGGCCTGCCCGGCCGGAAGCTGCCTGACTGTCCCTTTCCCTGCCCATGACACCCGCCCGCTATCTCGCCCGGCACCAAGCCGACCTCGTCCGCTTCCTCCAGCGGCTGGTCCGCTTGCGCACGGTCAATCCCCCGGGCGAAAACTACGGTGACATCACCGTCCTGCTGGCCAACACCCTGCACAGCCTTGGTCTGCAGGTCCGTCGCGTGCCCATCCCGCGCGCGCTCCAACGCAAAACCCAGCCCGACCAGCTCGGGCACCCGCGTTATAATGTCATCGGATTCTGGGACGCTGGCGCGAAGAAAACCATCCATTTCAACGCCCACTTCGACGTCGTCCCGGTCTCCGGGCGCTGGCGGCACGGCAGTCCGTTCAGCGGGACCGTGGACCGGGGGTGGATCTACGGCCGCGGCACCTCGGACATGAAGGGGGCCATCGCCAGCATCGTTTTCGCGTTGAAGGCGCTGCGCGCCACCAACACCAAGCCCAACTTCAACCTCGAGGTCTCCTTCACCGCCGACGAGGAGACCGACAGCACGCTCGGCACCGGCTGGGTCGCCACCCACGGCCGGCTCAGGGCCGACTACGCCCTTGTCGGCGAGGGCGGGGAAGGCGACGCCGTCTGCTGCGGCCACAACGGCGTCGTGTGGCTCAACGTCCGCGTGCACGGCCGCGCCGCCCACGGCTCCATTCCGCACCGGGGCGTCAATGCGCTCGAAAAGATGTCCGCCCTCGTGCTGGCCCTCGCCGGCTACAAGAAAATCCTCGCCCGGAAGAAATTCCGCACGCCGGACGGCAAGACGATGACCCCGACGCTCAACCTGGGCGGCGTTTTTACGGCCGGGGAGGGCGGCAAGGTCAACACCGTGCCCGCCGCCGCCAGCTTCACCATCGACCGCCGGTTGCTGCCCACGGAGACGGTCGCCGCCGCCGAGCGCGAGCTCCGCGCCTGGTTGAAGCAGGCCGCGGCGAAAATTCCCCGGTGCCGGATCACGATCGAAAAAATCTCCGACAACCACCCCAGCTACCGCGCCCCGGTTTCGCCCTTTGCCGCCGCGCTGCGACGGAGCGTGGCCCGAGTCCGTCGCCGGCCTGCCAGGTTCTGCGTCTCGACCGGCTTCAACGACATGCATTTCTTCGCCAACGAGCTGCGCCTGCCCACCCTCGGCTACGGTCCCGGCGGGCAGAACTACCACGCCGTGGACGAACGCGCCCGCCTGAAGGATCTGGTCGAG
>JANMTJ010000302.1:0-2296 GCA_031390295.1 Oleiharenicola sp. | reverse complement strand
CCCGGCGCTGACAGCAAGAAACAGGATGACCGCGATGATCCAATGGAAGGACAGGAGCAGTGCCCCGATCGCAAGCAGGGAGACACCATTCTGAGCGATCTGTGAGAGACCGTTCACGATGCTGATGGGCCGGAAGGGGGCCTCGCGCTGGGCTCGATGGAGCGTGTCGTAATATTTTGCGCTCTCGTAATACTCCACATCCACCTCGATCGACTTGGCGAGGAGCACGTCGTTCATGTGGTCCGTGACGATGTGGGACTGCCATTCGCTGACCAGGCCCGAGATCAACCGAATCAAGGCTGAAAACAGGGTTACGGCCGCAAGGGCACCCACAAGCCACAGCACGTACCGGAGAGCGGCGTCCTTGTCCGGAGCCGACACCCCGGCGGCCACGGCGTCTACCATGAGCTTCGTAAGGTACAACGGGACCAGCGGCAATATCCCCTGGATCACCAGGAGAAACGAGTTGAGGAGAGTCCATCCCCTGGTACTCTGCCAGACAAAGCGCACGGCGCGGCCCAGTTGCAGGAAACGACGAATTTTCTGCCGAACCGGCTCAAGATTCACTGCCCGCCATCCTCCAGCGTCCGCTCGATCTCTTGCCAGAAGGCGCCGATTAAACTGATGTGCAGGATGTGGGCGGGAACCGCCCGGGTCAAGGCGCACAGGTTGTTGAACCGTTCCAGATGCAGGGCGCGGATTTCTTCTTTGAACAGGCCCAAGGGCATGAACTGGGAGGCCTGCCTCACGCACTCAACAAGCAGACTGACAGCATATCCGGGGCCTATTCGTTCTACGTGATCATCATCTGCCCGAGCCAGAAGGAAAATGCCCCGGAGTGGCACAGCGTGCTGCACATCCCATGCACCGCCCGGCCCCCCGTCCAAAAAACGGCTCCAGGTGGGCCAGGGGTGGGCCAGGTAGCGGCCTTGCGGGTCCCGCACCACCAGCGTGGTGTCGTCGCACCGCGATCGCCACGGAGGAGGTAGACGGCTGCTGGCCGTGGTCTTTCCCGTCCCGCCCGGCGCGGCCAGGATCACCCCCATGCCATCTATTTCCGCGAGTGCCCCGTGAATGAGGACGCCCCCGCGAGCCTGAGCCTCGCGGGCAAAGACGAGTGAGAGCCGAACCAGATTGACGTGTGGGCCGCCCCAGTGATCGCTTGGGCTGAGAATGCAGGATGCGGCTCCGTCATTTCCGGATGCCAGCGGAACATAGCAATCCGCCACGGGCGAGTGTGCGTCCACCCGGACAAGAAGCCGGAACGGATTGCCGCGCGGGGAAGGTTCGGGTGCGACGGTTGCTTCGCCCAACTGCATCGCGTCTGCCAGTTGAGAAACAATGGATGCAGCCTCCTCATCCCCTCCCGCGATTTCCCACCGGCTCCCATCCGCCAGAACGAGCGCATGTCGCATACCCTGCGTCAGGAAATGGTCCATGGATTGCTGCTTTTCTGCCGACACTTTCCGATTCACCCGGTCGCGATCCTGCTTGGTTGGAAGCGCCCTTCCATCCACAAACAAGTGAAAGGGCCGATGGATCTGCCATTGATGCCGGTTGTTATCGTATCGCCCGATGAGGCGCTGTCCCAACAAAAGCTGAAGTTGATCCCGGCCTCGGGAGCGGAAGACAACGACTCGCGGCCGGAGTGCGGCAGGCAACAACCACGCGCACCACCCGCGGAAAGACAGGGCATGATAAATGGGGTGTAAAAAAGGAGACGCGCCGTGGTCCAGGCGGCCCTGCCAACGAAACAAGCGGTTTGTCAGCCGGCCCCGCAATCCGCCGGCAATCCTCCTCCGCCTCTGGCCACGCCACGCGGCAACCACCTGACCTTGAACGTTCTCGGGCTGCAGGAGAAAGGCATCGTCCCGGGCGTTGTTGTCCCCGCGGGTTGATATGCCGGCAAGGGTCATACGGACAACGCGGTGGACGACCGGTTGGTCCCCCTCGGGTGGTAGAAAAAAAACTACATCGCCCGCATGCATCGGCCTGTTGCAGTAGGGCATGATCTCCATGACCTCAGGCTCACGCAGGGTCGGATTCATGCTGGGGCCGACATAGGCAGCGAAGAAGATGCCTCCGGGATCTTTCACGTTGCTATTCCGCAGCGGTACTTTCGATCGTTACATTTGAAAGCTTTTTGGGGGGTGCCGTCAGCCGAGAAACAGGAAAGAGACCTGCTTCTTCCGCCTGTTCACAGAACCAATAGGGCGCCCAAAGGTTGCCCTTGCCGTGGTAGTTCTGGGCGATGCAGGTGCCGAGGCAGCTCCCTTTCATCAGGCAGCGGCTACAG
>JANMTJ010000263.1:0-2686 GCA_031390295.1 Oleiharenicola sp. | reverse complement strand
CCCCAGCCAATGAAACGGCTGTCCAGCCCGAGTAAATCTGCCAGCTCGGGGGTCACGGCCGTGCCCGGGGATCTCCAGAAGTCGGTCAGGTCCTTCTGGAAGACACCGACCGACACCAGCCCACCATGCTTGGGGTAGTACTCCATGGAGAGGTCGTAATTGTCGGCCGTCCAGGGGCGGAGACTGGTGTTGCGCCTCGTCAGGGTCCCGATGGCATTCGGGTCGTTGTCATCCTCGTTGATCGTCGTGTTCGGGATGATGTTGGCGTAATCGGGGCGACCAATCGTCTTGGCGTAGGCAAAACGGGCCTGGAGGTTGTCCGTGATGCTGTAGGTCAGGTGCACGCTCGGATACACGCCGTCGTAGGACTTCTCATCCACGAAGCCGCGCTCCGTGAGGATCAGGTCGAGCTCCTGCATCGAGCCGGCGGTGCCGGCGTCGGCCCGACGCACGCGCTGGATGCCGGCCGTGGTGCTGTTGCCGTCGACATAGGAACCATCGGCGTTCCGCTGCCAGACGGCGTCGGGGGTGTTCAGCGCGCCCTGGCCCTTGTCTGTGGTCTCCTCATAGCGGGCGCCCGCCACGAAGTGCAGCTTGTTCTGGAGCAAACTGCCCTCCAGCTGGATGAAGTAGGACGTGATCGTCTCGGTGATGCGCTCCGAATTGGTGCGCCGGAACGACTCGGCCTGCACGCCAGTCTGGGCCGTGCCCGTGCCGAGGCGGAAGTAGTTCGGCTTGTCCTTGAGCTCCTGCGCGAGCGTGGTGGCATTGACCCACGAGATCGGGGCATAACCCCAGTAGGGATCCAAGCCGTAATACGTGGCGTCGAGGTAGGGCAAGGCGCTGTCGTCCGCCGTGTTGGCCGTGCCGTCCGCCCCGAGGAAGGTGTAGTCATTCTGCTGGCGGATGTTGTCGCGGGTTTCCTCGCGAATGTCCCCGCCGATCTTGACGCTGAAGGGGAAGGCCAGGCTGAACTGCTTCTCCACGTCGGCCTTGATTTCCTTCATGGACCCAAAGCCGTCGAGCGGATCGTCACGCAGGGTGTTGATGCGGTAGTTGGCCAGGTTCCGGTCGTCGATCTTGTTGCCCGCGGTGTCGCGGGCGAGCCAGACGATGCCGGGTCTCGGGTCACCGTTGATGTTGAAGGCGCTCACGGTCGAGACACCCTGCAGCACCGTGCCGATGTTGGAGAAATGGTTGCGGCCCAGCGCGCGGTACCAGCTGCGCGACAGCGCATAGGAGGCGCCGGCGGTGGCGGTCCAGTCGCCGCTCTTGTACGTGTAGTTCAGCTTTCCCGAAAACGTATTCCCCAGCTTGTCCCGGAACGAGCTGCCCTGGGTCACGCCACCGCGGCCTTTGGCGCTGGTCACGTAAGTCGGACCCCACTGCAGCGGATTTCCGCCCGCCGGGTTGGACACGGGGTTGGTGCCCACATCGAAATTAAGGTTTCGATTGCCGAAAAACGACTTGTAGTAGTTGTTCTGGATGCCGAACGAGAGCACCTGGGTGCTGCTCACTTTCCAATCCGCCTTGATGCCCAGCGAATTGCGGTTGGTCGTCTTCGGACCGTCCTGGACCTGGAACTGCTGGAGGTAGGGGTTGGCGGTCGTTGCGCCGGCCTGGGCAAAATTCCACGTCGGCTGCCAGCGGTGCTGCTCGAGATACTGGTTGGAGGACAGGCCGGTGATGACGAGGCCGAAGGTATCACTGAGCGGCAGCGTGTAATCGAAATCGAAGTTGGGGAGGACCTTCCAGGTTGACTGGCCGGAAGCCGGTCCCGGGGTCTTCGTCACGTTGAGGTTCTCGCTGTTGGCGTTGAGATACATGCGATAGTTGAACTGGGCGCCCCGGCGCTCGAAGGCATTTTTCGACACGAAGTTGATGGTGCCGCCAAGCGAGTCGGAAGGCATGTCCGGGGTCGGGACCTTGGTGACCTCGGAGCGGGAGGTGTTGTTGATCGAGATCTGCTCGAACTCGAAGATGCGGTTGGACGAGCCGGAGGCCGAGCTGGTCATGCGCATGCCGTCCCAATAGACGTTGGTGAACTGCGAGGAGAAACCGCGCACCGACACGGTGCGCACGTCGGCGGCGACGTAGTCCACCGTGATGCCGGGCAGATACTTCAGGAACTCGCCGGGGTTGCCCTCGTTGACGCTGCCGAAGGAGTCGGAGGACATGACCACCTTGATGTTCTTGGCGTAACGCTGCTCGTTGGTGGACAGGGCGTCGCCCTCGTATTCGCGCTGGCTCTGGACCACGAAGGTGTCGAGCTTGATGACCTTTTCGTCACCGTAACGATCCTTGCTGGTGAGGTCGAAGTTCGCGGCCAGGGTCTGGCCGGCCACGACGGTCACGGTGGCGGTCTCGGTATCCAGACCGGTGTAGCCGGCCTGCACCCGGACGTCGCCGGCGGGAACATTGTCGAAGCGATACCCGCCGAATTCATCCGTGAAGGTTTCCTGGTTGGTGCCCTCGATCGTCACGCGGGCGTTGTTGAGGTAGCGGCCGTTGCCGGCGTTCAGCACCCGGCCTTCAATCGAGCCGGTGCCGGCCTGGGCGAACAGCGCCGCCGGGAGGGATAGACCAATGATAAGAGCGGCCAGAATCAGCCGCTGAATGATGCCTGATCCGAAGGTGCGGACCTGGCTGGGTTGCTTGTGGGTTTGCATGGATGGGGTGGTATGGG
>JANMTJ010000251.1:0-6166 GCA_031390295.1 Oleiharenicola sp. | reverse complement strand
GACATCACCCCGCACAAGCTGCGGCATTCCTACGCCACACACTTGCTCAACGCCGGGGCCGACCTGCGTTCGGTGCAGGAACTGCTCGGGCACTCCAGCCTGACGACGACGCAGATCTACACCCACACCAGCGTGGCCCGGCTGAAGGAGATCCACGCCAAGGCGCACCCACGGGCGTGAGGAAGCCATAAGCAGTAAGCTCCAAGCTTTAAGCCAGCACTAGGACGGGCATTGAGCTTACGACTTTCCGCTTAAGGCTTGTCGCTCACTTCACCGGCAGCCGCGTGGACGAGGCGTTGCCGGCCTGGTCGTAGAGGATAACTTCGACCGAGGTGGCGCCGGAGGCCTTGGTGTCGGGAAATTCGACGGTGAAGGTTTCCGCGCGACCGTCGAGCAGGCCGTCGACCGGGTGCAGCATGACGTCGCGGGTGCCGTTGTTCAGCACCACCTCGATGCCTTCCAGCAGGGAGAGTGCGTCCTTGCCGGACACGGTGATGAACAGGCTGCCATTGGCGCGCTTGATCTCCGTGGCGGTGATGACCGGTGGCGTATGATCCACCAGCAGGCTGTCGGTCTCAAAAGTATAGGTGAGACGCTCGGCGACGGGCCGGGGCGCCTGCTCGGCGACGACCAGGCGTGTCAGGTAAAGCCCCTCGGCGAGCCCACCGGTCTCAAACTGGACGTAGCTGTCGTTGCTGCGCACGGCCAGGTCGGTCCAGGCGTCGCTCCCCTCGGGGCGGATCGAAAAAGTGAAGGCGAGGGTGTCACCGTCGGGATCATTCATCACCCAGTAGACGATCTGCGTGCCGGGTTGGGGGATGACCTGGCTGCTGAGAAACGAGCCCTTGCGCTTCTCGGGGTTGTCGTCCTTGCCGTCACGCGAGGCGGGGAAGAGCATCTGGCCGACCGTGGCGACGACGTTGGCCGGCGGCTCGCTGGCGGGAACAAGACCCTGATTGGGCGGGAAGATCCGGAAGTCGTTCAGGACCGGCCGGCGGTTTTGCGGGCGGTAGTATTGCGCTGCCTTGTCGATCTGGAAGTCCGTGGCGGCACCCGGCACGCGCAACCGGTAGCGGACATAGCGGCCGCGCAGCCCGTCGGTCTGGAAGGCGTCGTCGCGCTGTTTCAACTCGGTCCAGGGTGACCAGCCCTCCAGTTCGTCGCCGCCATGGTTGGTGCTGGCTTCGAGCTTGAGCGCGCCGAGCTCGACCCCGCGCAGGCGGGGAAAGCGAACGGCCCCGAGCACCGCCGCCTGGCCGAGGTCAAGGCGCTTGGTCTCAAGCTCGCGGACCGGTGCATCGGCGAAACTCATCAGGGCCAGGCCGGGGGCGTTGTTGCGCAGCATGAGGTAGCGGCCGTTCCCGAGCGGGGCGAGGTCGCTCAGCTGGGCCGAGGAACTCCCCGCGAAGGTGAGCGAGCGACGCGCCACCGGGTCGTAGCCAAAGGTGTCGCCCTGCTCGCCGGCGGTGAGCAGCAACCAGTCGCCATGCCGGGTGAGCCGGTAGAGGGAAAGGCCGGTCTTGTTTATGACGGGCTCGGGGAAGCCGTCCGCGGGAAAACGCACCACGGAGCTGCGGCCCACGAAGCCCGGCTTGGGGTCCCGGTCCTTGAAGGGATCCTTGGGCACATCCTTCGCGTCGTCCTTGGCGTCACCCGGCTTGGCCAGGCGGAAAATATCCCCGGCGCTGAAGACAATGCCGGCATAGAAGCCGCCGTCGGCGAGGGGCAGCAGATCAACCACCTCGGCGTCGCGGTTCTCCTGCAGAAAGAGCGGGGCGCCGCCCGTGGCCGGAAAACTGTAGACGTTGCCCTTGGGGGCGGAGCCGGCGACAATGCGCCCGTCACCAAGACGGGCGAGCCGGCGGACATTGCGGTCACGGATTTCGCCGAAGAGCGTGACGCCGCGATCGACCAGCAGGGCATCGTTGTCGATCTTGCCGTCGATGATCCCGGCTGCGGTGAATTTCTTGAGGTCAATCCGGTAGATTTTTCCGGGGTTGCCCGTCGCGGCCAGCACCGAGCCGTCGGGCTGCGCAAGGAGGTCGAAGACCGAGTCGGCGGGCACCGGCACCCGCGTGACGACCTTGCTGTCCTTCACCAGGTAGAGCGCGCCGGTGGGCGAGGTGCCGATCAGCAGGCCGCCATCGGGCAGGGCCAGCAGGGAGATGGCATGGGTCTCGGCCACATCCGCGATCTCGCGCACGGTGTAGGTGCTGTCCTTGGGGTTGAAGGTGACTTCCTGCACCTTGCCGTCCGGGCCGGTGCCGA
Source organism: Oleiharenicola sp. (assembly GCA_031390295.1). Lineage (GTDB taxonomy): Bacteria > Verrucomicrobiota > Verrucomicrobiia > Opitutales > Opitutaceae > Lacunisphaera. The sequence continues at coordinate 3,898 of JANMTJ010000251.1, read as the reverse complement.
CGAGGAAACGGTTGGTCCCGGCGGGCTTCAGGGTCCAAAGGATGTCCCCGATCTTCGGACCGGTGAGATCGGTGAAAACCGGACCGGGCAGCAGGCGACCATCGGAACGCGCGGCGAGGCCCTTGAGGTTGCGGCTGGCCACATCGCGGCCAAAATCGATGTCGAACTGCTTGGTCAGCGGGTCGGCGCGGAGACTGAGGCAGGTCACCACGAAACACACGAAATACACGAAAGGGGATCGGACCGGGCGGGAAGGCATATAAGTTATAAAATGGTCATCCTGAGCGCAGCGAAGGATCCATGGGTTGGAAGCAACAAACTGGATGAGGATGTCGCTTCGCTCGGTACTTCGCTGCGCTCAGGATGACATGCAGGGATGTGGTGGATCAATCCGTGACGTTGAGCGGTTTGCGAATCTGGATATTGAAGAGCATGCCCGGGAGGATGTGCTGCTCCCAAAGCGGGGTCAGGGCGTCCCGGCGCTGGAAGCGGGCCTCGTCGGCCCCGCGGGCGATGCGCTCAAGGGAACCGGGCATGTCCGGCGTGGTGGCCCGCTCATCGGTGAGGAGGCGGGACTTCTCCACGATGGCGACATAGAGGCCCTCGGACTGGCGGAATTCACGCAGGGCGGAGATGTATTCCTCAAAGCTGCGCAACTGCGCGATCTGCACGATGTGCGACTGGCCGGTGAGTTCATCGAGCGCCGGACCGGTGGTGACAATGACCTCCAGTTCCTTGCCCGCCCAGGCGCGGGGAATGTCAAGCCCGAGCGACTCGCTGGCGGCGCCGCGCTGATAGCCGCGCCAGCCCACCGTGAGGTCGACATGCTCGCCGGGGGCGGCCTCGCGGCGCGAGACCTGCAGAAGCTGGACGACGCCCTGCGGGGTGTCGGGCGTGCTTTCGACGCTGAAGCGGATGCGCTCGGGGAAAATGCGCTCATAGGGATTGAAGAGCCAGAGCGAGAGGTTGGCGACGAAGTCGGTGAGGCCCTGGTTGAAGCCCTGCGGACCCGGATACAGCTGGCTGAGCTCGACGGGCGCCGAGCCGGGAAACTCGACGGTGGTGACGACGCGGAAGCCGCGGGTGAAACCCGACTCATTGGAACCCATGACGGCCTGGGCCAGCCCGGTCGCGGCGATGATCGGTAGCACCTGCTCGTGGCGGACAACGGAAAAGTGGAGGGACTTGCGGTTGAGGCGGCCGGGGAAGTTGATCTCGACAGGCACCATCGCGGGCAGGCGGCCGAGCTCGCCATAGATGCCGGAGAGCCGGTCCTGGCTGAACGAGCCGATGATCCCGCCGGTGTTGCTGACCTTGATCGAGTTGAACTGGCTGGGGAGAATCGTGACGACCTCGGCCGAGGCCATTGGCAGTTCGGTGGCGCCGAGCGACATCATCGGATGACCAAAGGCGAGGATGTGGTTGCCATCGACACGGGAGACCGTGCCGGTGCCGGCGATCGTGATGTCGCCCACGGCCAGCGCGACCGCCACGACCCCGCCGGGCTGGAGCGACGCCGGGGCCGGCGTGGCCGACGGCGTAGAATCGGAGCCGTTCTCGCTTCCCCCCAGGGAATTGAAGGACAGGCCGAGCGACTGGAAATGCGGCGCGAGCAATTCGGCGACCTGCGGCGAGAGACCGCCGGCGGCGAAGGCCGGGGTCAGCGGGGTGAAGTCACCGCCGAGCGAGGCCGAACGGGCGTTGCTGTTGCCCTTGATTGGTATCGGGGTCGGCGAGAGGCTCTCCTTGCCCACGGGCAGGGCGCTGACCTCGAGCATGTCGTTGATCGGGGTGAAGCCCGCATGGCGGACGGTTTCAAAGCGTTGGATCTGGTAGGCGAGCACGCCAGCCAGCTTGCCGTCGATGTAGAGCGGGCTGCCGCTCATGCCCGCCACGGCGCCCATCTGCTGGACGCGCGGGTCGGTCAGTTCGCACAAGATCATGCTTTTCCCCGGGCCGAGCGCGTTGCGGAGGATGCCGGTGACCTGCACGCCAAACGACTCGGGCTCGCGCCCCTTGAAGACGGTCCAGACCTCGCCCTTCATGCCCGGCTGCAATTCGTCGAGGGCGATCAACGGGGCGTTCTGCGGCTGGGCGGAGAGAATCTTCACCACGACGACACAAAGGACACCAAGAAAACAGCGGCTGAGTTTCATGCGTGGTGTCGTGGTGCCGTGGTGGTTAATTCTTCAGCCGGTTTACTGGCCCGAACCTTAGAGGGACTTAATGGCGTTTGTGATGACTTCGCAAGCACGGTCAATGGCCGCCCCCTCGTGGGCGGTGCTCAGAAACCACGCCTCGTAGGCGCTCGGCGGCAGATAGACACCGTTCGAGAGACAGGCGTGGAAGAAACGGCCGAAGAGCCTGGCATCGGAGCTCATGGCCGTGGCCATGTCGCGCACGGGCGTCGGGGTGAAGAACAGGCTGAACATGGAGCCGACCTGCGGGGTCTGCAGGGCGATGCCCTTGGCCGCGGCGGCGGCCCGGGCGGCGGAGCAGACCTGCCGGCCGAGCGCGTCGAGGCGGGTGTAGGGTTTGACCTCGTCGAGCAGGCGGAGTTGGGCGATGCCGGCGGCCATGGCGAGGGGGTTGCCGCTCAGCGTGCCGGCCTGGTAGACCGGCCCGAGCGGGGCGAGGAGATCCATGATGTCCGCCCGGCCGCCGAAGGCCCCAACCGGCAGACCACCCCCAATGATCTTGCCGAGACAGGTGAGGTCGGGCGTGATTTTCTCGAGCTCCTGCACGCCGCCACGCGCGAGCCGGAAACCGGTCATAACCTCGTCGAAGATGAGGAGAGCACCGTGGGCCGCGGTGACCTGGCGGACGTGCTGCAGGTAGCCAGTGTCGGCCTTGATGAAACCGACGTTTCCGATGTAGGGCTCGAGAATGACGCAGGCGATCTGACCGGGATTGGCGGCGAAGGCGGCATCGAGGGCGGTGGTGTCGTTGAAGGGCAGGACGACGGTTTCCCGTGCGAAGGAGGCGGGGATGCCGGCGCTGTCGGGGTGGCCGTGGGTAAGGGCGCCGGAACCGGCCTTGATGAGCAGCGAGTCGCTGTGGCCATGGTAGCAACCGGCAAACTTGATGATCTTGTCGCGCTTGGTGAAGCCGCGCGCCAGCCGGATGGCCGACATGGTCGCCTCGGTCCCGCTGCTGCACATCCGGACCTTTTGGATCGACGGGAAGAACGAAACAATGAGCTCCGCCATCTCGACCTCGTAGGGATTGGGGGTGCCGAAGGAGGTGCCGTGCTCCAGCGCGGTGGCGATGGCGGCCTTGATACGCGGGTGGTTGTGGCCGTGAATGGCCGGGCCCCAGGTGCAGACGAAGTCGATCAGCTCGCGTCCGTCAGCTGTGACGAGCGTCGCGCCATGCGCGGACTTGGTGAAGAATGGTGCTCCACCGACGGAACGGAACGCCCGGACGGGTGAGTTCACGCCACCGGGAATGAGCTGCTGGGCCCGGGCGAAGAGGGATTCGGATGAAGAAGACATGGGTCCTATAAGTCTTATAGGTCACATAGGACCTATGGTTAAAATGTCAGCTCACGTATTTCTGCACGATCGGGATGCGGCGACCGACGCCGAAGGCGAGGGGAGTGATCTTCAGTCCCGGGGCGGCCTGCTTGCGCTTGTATTCGTTGAGGTCGACCTTGCGGATGATGTCGTTGACCACGGCCTGGTCAAAGCCCAGCGCCACGAGATCGGCGCGTGACAGGCCCTCCTCGACATAGCCCTTGAGGATGCCGTCGAGCACATCGTAGGGCGGGAGAGTGTCCTGGTCCGTCTGGTCGGGCCGCAGTTCGGCGCTGGGCGGCTTCTCGATGGAGTTGAGCGGGATGATCTCCTTTTGCCGGTTGATCCAGCGGGACAGGGCGTAGACCTGCGTCTTGAAGACG
>JANMTJ010000245.1:0-4409 GCA_031390295.1 Oleiharenicola sp. | reverse complement strand
AACCCCTTGCCTGGTGTCGCACGGAGGGGCGGTCCCGCATCGTCTATCTCCAGCTTGGCCACGGCCCGTCCTGTTTCGAAAATCCGCACTACCGCGAATTCCTTGCCCGCAGCCTGCGCTGGGCGGCGCAACCCTGAGCCTGCCCGCTGAAACGCCGGCGGCCGGCCCTTCTTCCCGGCCGGCACGCCGTGACGCGTGCGCTTCCCCCACCACGGCGCCGTGGTCACGCCGCGGGCTTTTTTTACGCTCTAGCTGAGCGCGGCGACCGCCGCCTTGTAGGCCGCGACCGCCTCAGCGGCACTGCCGGCCGAAGTCGCCAGATCGCGCAACCGGCCGTCGCGCAGGCCGTAGATCCAGCCATGCACGGTCAGATCCTGTCCGCGCGTCCAGGCATCCTGCACGATGGTCGTCGAGCACAAGTTGGCCACTTGTTCGATGACATTCAGCTCGCAGAGTTTGGAACTGCGCGCCGTGTCGTCCGGCAGGGCATGCAGGCAACCCTCGTGCTTCTCCCGCACGTCCTGCACGTGGCGCAGCCAGTTGTCGGCCAGACCGACGCGTTCGCAGCGGATGACCTTGCCCACGCCCCCGCAGCCATAATGACCGACCACCATGATGTGCTTCACCTTGAGGACATCGACGGCGAACTGCACCACGGACAGGCAGTTCAGATCCGTATGCACGACCACGTTGGCGAGGTTGCGGTGCACGAAGACCTCGCCGGGGAGCAGCCCGATGATCTCGTTGGCCGGAACGCGGCTGTCGGAGCAGCCGATCCAGAGATATTCCGGCGTCTGCTGGCGTGAAAGCTTTTGGAAAAATTCCGGGTCGCGCCGCGTGATGGCCTCGGCCCACGCCAGATTCTGCCCAAACAGCTTTTTCAGACTTTGCATGCGCGCCATGGTTGGAATGCAGCCCGACTTGTCCAACCCGGAATCCAGAATCCGACTATCCGGCCACCGGGGCGTTGCACGGCACCCGGTTGCGGCTATGTTCCGTATATGCCACCCCTGCTGCCCCGCTTGGTTGCCCTCCTGTTCCTGCTGGTCACACTGTCCGCCCGCGCCTCTTATGACTTCGGTCCCTGGACGGCGGGCACCTCGCCTACCGAGATCGGCCGGCGTGTGACGGACAATTTCCTGCCCCGGCCCCACATGCCCCTGGGCAAGGACCCGGTCATCCACTATGCCGAGGTCTGCACCTGGTATGGCGCGCTGTCTTTTGCCCAGCTCTCCCAGGACCCCGCCCGCCAGGCGAAGCTCGTCCAGCGCTTCGAGCCGTTCTTCCGCGAGGAGCAGAGCTGGATCCCCACGCCGCAGCACGTGGACTGGACAGTCTTCGGCGCCGTCCCGTTGGAAATATACCTCCAGAACAAGGACCTGCGCTGCCTCGCCCTCGGGGAATGGATGGCCCAGAAACAATGGAGCGTACCCTACGGCACCCGCATCGAGCCGCGCGCGACCGAACACCAGGCCATGGGCCTCAGCTGGCAGACCCGCCTCTGGATCGACGACATGTTCATGATCACGATGATCCAGGCCCAGGCCTACCGCGCGACGGGCCACCGATTCTACATCGATCGCGCGGCGAAGGAAATGGTCTACTATCTCGACCAGCTGCAGAAGCCGAACGGTTTATTCTATCACACGCCCACCGCCGCATTTTTCTGGGGCCGGGGCAATGGTTGGATGGCTGTCGGCATGGCCGAGCTCCTGCGTTCGCTGCCCGCGGACAACCCCGACCGGCCCCGCATCAAGCAGGGCTATCAGTTGATGATGGCCACCCTGCTCCAACATCAGGACGCGACCGGCATGTGGCACCAGCTGATCGACGGGCCTGATTCCTATGTGGAGACCTCGGGTTCCGCCATGTTCACCTACGCCTTCATCACCGGGGTGAAGGAGGGCTGGCTCGACGTAGCCACCTACGGCCCCGCCGCTCGCCGGGGCTGGCTCGCGCTGATCACCTACCTCGACGACCAGGCCAACCTGCGCGAGGTCTGCGTCGGCACCGGCGCGCGCAACGACCGCACCCACTACCTCAACCGTCCGCGCAGCACCGGCGATTTCCACGGCCAGGCGCCGGTGCTCTGGTGCGCGAACGCGTTGCTGCGCTGAGTCGGTTCTGATTGGACAGGCCAACGGTATTTGTTCGTTCTGCCGGTGACCCGCTGCGCGGGACCGGTCTAGCGGGCGGGCTTGGGCTGATTCCTGTTGCCGGTGTCGCTGGCCGGCTCAACCGGCTCGAGGATGATCAAGGGACCGAGGGTCACAAGGCCCTCGGGGATCGAAGTGGATACCGTCTCTTCCTCCTGCTTCATGGGACGGTCAAAATAGCGGACACCGGCCGCCAGCATTTTGGGATAGAGCTCGTTCAGGTCGCGCAGATCGGGATCGTCCACGACCATGGTCGTCTTCCACAGCTGGGCGGGCGACTCTTTCGGATCCGTAGGATATTTCCAAGCCGTGACCCGGATGAAGAGCTTCTCCTTCTGGGCGGCCAGCAGCTTTTGCTCATAGTACCCGAATTGACGTTTGTCGTAAAGCCGGGGATCCACCGCTGTCGCGAGTGCGCTTTCCATCGGGGTCGGGGCGATGCTGCCGGAGAATTCATCACCCGCAATGTTGGCCATATAAGGATTCCGCACATGCCCTCGGCCGTAGAGAAGCGTGAGGACAACATCCGGTGTCTCGGTCGCCCTGACCTCGCGAAACCCCTGGGAATTGAGCTCGCGCCGCAACTGCCCGAGCAGCCCGGCTTCATCGACCGGCCGGAGCAGTTTCCGGGCCGCCGGCGATTCCTTCAATGAGGCGATCAGGTAGACCTTGCCGTGGGTAATGGCTCCCCGCTTGCGCACACCCTCCCAGCGCTCATCGACACTCGAACGCACGCCGATCTCCAAGGGCGGGGTGGTTTCCCCGGATTCCACCGCCCGACCGGTTCCCGCCCCCAGCAGGAGCAACGCGAGGCAGACCGGTCCCCGAAGAAAGATGAATATAAACGGAAGAAATCTCATGGCCCGAGAACCACTATCTGTGACGGATGCGAGCTTGGACCGCAACGCCGGCATGTCACGATCGGAAAACCCACGCACCTGCTGTGCTGAGGCTGGTATTTTGGCTCGCCCTCGGGGCCCGCTCGTGGACGTAGTGGACAATACCACTGCACCCAACCATGCGTCCACGCGTCCTGTCGTTTGTCCTCGCCCTGCTTCCGCTCTGCTCCCCGGCCCAATCCAGCACCCCCGAAGGCAATTATTCGTTGGCCGCCGGCATTCCCGACGCCCGCGATGTCGCCCGGCCGGGAATCATTTCCCTGATGGTCGATGCCACCGACGTCACCCGGGGTATCTTCCAGGTCACGGAGAACATCCCCGTCACCGCCGCCGGACGCCTCACCCTGCATTATCCCGAGTGGATCCCGGGCAAACATTCACCCGTCGGCGAGATCTCGAAGCTGGCCGGACTCAGGTTCAGCGCCGGGGGCCGGCCCCTCGCGTGGAAACGCGACCCGGTTGAGGTTTTCACCCTTCATGTCGAGGTCCCGCCTGGCGTGACCAGCCTGCAGGCGGAATTCCAGTATCTCGCCCCGACCGACCCAAGCCAGGGCCGCATTGTCACGACGCCCGACATGCTCAACCTCCAATGGTTCGCCGTGTCCCTCTACCCCGCCGGTCATTTTGTGCGGCAGATCACCGTTGCCGCGTCGGTGAAGTTTCCCGCTGGCTGGAAGGCCGCCACCGCCCTCGAGGTCGCTTCGCAGGACGGTGCTACGGTGCACTATCAATCCGTTTCCTATGAGGTGCTCGTGGACAGTCCCATTTTTGCCGGTGCCCATGTCCGCACCGAAACCCTGGCCCCCGGCGTGCGTTTCAACATCGTCGCCGACCGGCCCGAGCAGCTCGCCGCCACCGAGGAGCAGATCCAACTCCACCGCAACCTGGTGACCCAGGCGGTGAAGCTCTTCGGGGTCCAGCACTACGATCATTACGACTTCCTGCTCGCGCTCAGCTCCCGGCAGGGTGGCATCGGCGTCGAGCACCAGCGCAGTTCGGAAAACGGCGTCGACCCGTCCTACTTCAACGACTGGAAGGGCAGCCTGACCGACCACGACCTGCTGCCCCACGAATACACGCACAGCTGGAACGGCAAATACCGCCGGCCCGCGGATCTCTGGACGCCCGACTACCGGACGCCGATGCAGGACAGCCTGCTCTGGGTCTATGAGGGGCAGACCCAGTTCTGGGGTTATGTGCTCGCCGCGCGCGCCGGCCTGATGTCCAGGCAGGACACCCTCGACTCCTTCGCCGCCGTCGCCGCCCTCTACGACAACCGCGCCGGCCGCACCTGGCGCCCGCTGCTCGACACCACCAACGACCCAATCATCGCCGAGCGCCGGCCCAAGGGCTG
>JANMTJ010000233.1:0-3988 GCA_031390295.1 Oleiharenicola sp. | reverse complement strand
TGTCACATGATATCGCCCCATACCCCCCGATTGTTCGCCCTCAACCTGCTGTTCACTTCGCTGGCCTGGGCGCAAACGCCGGCCACGCCCGTCCCCTTCAGCGCGCCGCCGGCGGAGACCAAGGCCGTCGCTTCGCTGCCGATCATCGCGGTGCGGGGCAACCGCTTCGTCAATCCAAGCGGTGAGACGGTGATATTCCGCGGCCTGGCGTTGTCCGATCCGGCGGAGTTGCTCAAGAAAGGGCAGTGGGGCCGTCGCTACTTCGAGGAGGCCAGAAAATGGAACGCCAACGTGGTGCGCATCCCGGTTCATCCAGCCGACTGGCGGCGCCTGGGTGAGGCGGCCTACCTCAAGATGATCGACGAGGCCGTGCAGTGGTCCGGTGAACTGGGCATGTATGTGATCATCGACTGGCACACCATCGGCAACATGCTGACGGGCGTTTATCACCTTCCGATGTATGTCACGTCGCGCGACGAAACCTTCCGTTTCTGGTATACGATCGCCGAGCGCTACAGGAACAACCCGGTGGTCGCGCTGTATGAGCTCTACAACGAGCCCACCAACCGCGACGGCAACATGGGGCCCATGCCGTGGGACGATTACCGCAAGCTCGTCGAGGACCTCACCTACATGATCCAAAAGATCAACCCCCGCGCCATCGTGCTGGTGGCCGGCTTCAACTGGGCCTACGAGCTCACGCACGTGCGTTACGATCCGGTCCGGGCGCCGAACGTCGCCTATGTGACACATCCCTATCCGCAGAAGCGCCGCGAAAACTGGGAAGCCAACTGGCAGGCCGACTGGGGTTTCATCGCGGACAAGTATCCCATCGTGGCGACCGAATTCGGCTTCACCGGGGAGAAGGACCGCGGCGCGCATGTACCGGTGATCGGCGACGAGAAATACGGCGAGGCCATCATCGCCTTCTTTGAGCGGCGCGGCATCTCCTGGACCCCCTGGGTCTTCGACGCCGAGTGGGCCCCGCCCCTGCTCGACGACTGGAACTACACGCCCACGCGCCAGGGCGTTTTCTTCCGCGAGAAGCTGCGCCAGTTGAACAAGTGACCGGCCGCCTTTACTTGGATTTCTTCAGCAGCTTCTTCTTCTGCTGTTCGAATTCCTTGTCCGTGAGCAGCCCGCGTTTGCGCAGGTCATCCAGCTTCAGCATTTCCGCATAGAGGTCACCGGCATAGGTGGGCAGCACGCCGCTGGGTGCGGCCACGGTCTGGCTCACGCCCGACCCGGGCGCGGGCTCGACGGCGGTGAGCGCCGGGTCACCGGCGGCCAGGGCCTTGAAGACGATCTTGGCGGAGGAGAATCCGCCGCCGAAGTGCGGGCGGTCGGAGGTGACGGCCACAACCTTCATCACCTTGCCCTGGCTCGTGCAATATTTCGCCGCATCCTGCTCGGCTTCCCGTCGGAACTTGGCCACGTCCCGGTCAAAGCCAGAGCTGGCCGTGCGGGTGATGGCAAAGGTGTTGTCGCCCATCGACTCCATTTTTGAAACGGAGGCCCCGGCACTGGCGGTGAGGGCGAGGAACAGGCCGGCGATCGAATACAGTCGGTTCAGGGGTAGGATGCGCATGGGGAAATGTCACCCCCAACACTCCGGCAGGTCAAGAGTGGGCCGGCGGAGGCGGCCGGGGATCAAGCGCGGAACGGGATCAAGGCGCGCAGGCGAGGGTCACGCAGATAAAGCCCACCCCACAGCACGACACCCAGGAGGAATTGAGTGTAGTAGGGATCACCGACGCGCAGGTGGCAAAGGATGGCGCCGCCCAGGTAGCCGGTCAGCAAAATGGCCCCCAGCACCGTTGTGCGGGGGATTAAATAAATGACGGTGCAGCTTAGTTCCAACAGTCCAAGCCCGAAGGCGAGGCTTATGGGCAGCCCCATATGGGCGAAGCCTTCTGCCATTGGGGCTCGCATTTTTTCGTCCATCAGGGGCGTGGCGAGCTTCATGACGGCGCTGAACAACAACAGCAGGCAGGGGAGGATGGACATGATCCAGCCGGTCCAACGGGCGGCTTTCGATACAGGGATGAATTGCGTGGTGGTTTCCATGGGGATGCTTGAGGAGTGAGAATAAAATCTGACCGGAGGCGACACGAAACCAGCAAGCAGCTTCCGGCCCTATGAGCCTTGACCGGGAGCGGGCTGAGCCAAGGCCGCCGACGGTGCGCGGAAGGCGCGCTCGACCGTGTCGGCAGGATCGGTGGACACGGGCTGGTCGCGCCACAGCCAGCGCATCATCTCCGGGAAAATCGCCCCGCCTTGCTTCTGGCCATGGTTGCCGATGCCCCAGGTGTAATTCACGTCGTAGCCCTTTTGCGTGAGCGCGGCGACCAGCCGGACATTCTGGTAAAACCAGTCGCGCTTGGGGTTGGTGGGGTGGCGGTTGTCGTTCCGGCCATCCTGCATGAATATCCGGATCGGCTTGCGCTCACTCGCGGCCACCAGCTCGGGGTAGATGAATTCACCCCGGATATCGGTAAAGCTCCCGACAAAGGTGATGACTTTCCGGAAATCATCGGAACGGAACCACGCCACGCCGAAGGCCGCGCACCCGCCCGAGCTTGAGCCCATGATGCCGTGGAGATCCGGGTCAGGGGAGATATTATATTCCTGCTTCAGCGCGGGCATCAGCTCTTCCACAATGACCCGCGCATATTGATCGGTCGGGGGATTGTATTCATCGGCCCGATTCGTGGTCCGGTCACCCCAGTCGCGCGGAGTGGGCTCGGGCTGGTCGGGCCGCCGGCCCGGGTTGATGAAAACGCCCAGCATGACGGGGATTTCCCGCCGGTAGATCAGGTTATCCAAGACATTCTGGGCCTGGACATCGCCGGGCTCGGCCATCATCGCCTGGCCGTCGTTGAAGATCATCACCGCCACGGGTAGAGCCGGGTCGTATTGGGCGGGCACATAGACGTGGTAGGTATGCTGCGTGCCGGGAAAGACCGAGGAGGGAATGATCTTGGGTCCCGAAAATCTCCCCTTCGGCACGCCATCATGCGGCACCGAGTCAGGGCCGAGCATGTAGAACGCATCCATCGCGGGATTGACGGGAGGACGTGTCGGAGCGGCGGGTGGGGTGGCGGGCGCGGGCATCGCCGCCGGCTGGGCGTTTAGTCCAGCAACAGAAATCAACATGAGCAGAGCCAGGAGGTAGGTTCGTTTCTTCATGGGCTGGGCGGAAACTTATCTGGCACCGAGTCCCAACCAAGCTTGAAACCGCCGTGATCGGCCTCATGGGCCGGCTCACTCGTGGTGGCAGCTTGCCATTTGACCCTGCCGGGATGTCGGGCAACCTCGCAATAATACATTCCTTCCCTCATGACTTCCGTCCCCGACTCCCATGGTTTCTCCCAACTGAAATACCTCCTGCTCGGCACCGTGCTCGCCTCCAGCATGGCGGCACAATCGCCAGGCATCGACGTGGAGGGGATGAATCCGGCGATTGCGCCGGGGGATGATTTCTACGCCTACGCGAGCGGCAAGTGGATGGAGCGCACGGAAATTCCGGCCGACCGCAGTGCCTGGGGGCCGAGCGGGGCAATCTCAGAAGAAACCAGCCAGCGGCTCGCCGCGTTGTTGCAAGCCGCCGCGGAGAAACGCGCCACCGCCACACCGGTGGAGCGAATGGCGGCGGACTGTTACACCGCCTACATGGACGAGGCTGCCATCGAGGCCCGGGGCCTCACGGCGTTGCAGCCGTTCCTGAGCCGCATCGCCGCGATCACGGACAAGGCCGGTCTGGCCCGCGTTCTCGGCGCCACGCTGCGGACCGACGTGGATGCGCTGAACATGACCAATTTCTACACTGAGAACCTCTTCGGGTTGTGGATCGCCCAGGGCTTTGATGATCCGGAGCATTACACGCCCTACCTGCTGCAGGGCGGGTTGGGCATGACGGACCGGGCCTACTATGTCACTGACAGCGCCCGCATGGAGGGACTGCGAGTCAAGTATCGCGCGCACATCG
>JANMTJ010000220.1:0-2275 GCA_031390295.1 Oleiharenicola sp. | reverse complement strand
GTCCGCCCCCAGCCGCTTGAAGAGGGCGGCGAACATGAGCAGAATGGCGCGAATCCGGGCCGTGGAACGCAGGCTCTGGTGCACCGGCATGGTGCCCCGGCCGTGGGCAACGTTGAAGGTCAGAAAACGGATCCGGGCCATGCCTCCAGCAAGAACCGCACCGGCAGCCTCGCAACGGCAAATCCATGCACACTAGTGGGGCATCAACCCACCCATCCCGTCGAAACCAGACCGTAGCGGGCCGCGGCGGCACTCAAACCGGTTCGACTTATCAAAATGGGGCGGCCAACGGGATTCGAACCCGCGACCCCAAGAATCACAATCTTGTGCTCTAACCAGCTGAGCTATGGCCGCCGTAAAATCTGGATCGGCGAACATCCATAGCGATCTTGTCCCTGTCAACTATTCTCCCGAAAGCCAAACTCATGGGGTCGTGAGGTATAGCCTGAGCCGTAACATTTGTTAAAATTCACCTCGCCTCGCCCCGGGCTTCCGGTTTCGGTGAAGAGCCATGATCTCATTGAAGAAGCTGCTGGGCAAAGAAGAGAAGTTCTACGATCTGCTGGAAGCGAGCGCGGAGGAGGCCCGGGTCAGCACCGAGTTGCTGGCAAAGATCCTCAAGCACGACAACGCGAGCGATGCCTCGAGCATCCACGACATCATCCACACCCGCCGGAAGGACAAGCGCATCACCCAGCAGATCACCGAGGAGCTCTGCAAGACCTTCGTCACCCCCTTTGAACGCGAGGACATCGAGGCGCTCTCCCTGGCCCTCTATCGCATCCCCAAGACCGTGGAGAAAATCGTCGAGCGCCTGTCCATCTGCCCCGCCCGGGTCCCCCGGGAGAGCATGCAGCGCCAGATCGTGCTGCTGGTGGAGGCCGTCGAGACCGTCGATTTCATGGTCAAACAGCTCCGCAAGGGCACGCAGGTGGACCGCATCAAGGACGCCAACAACCGCCTGCAGTTCGCCGAGGGCGAGGCCGACAAAGTCATGCTGGCCCTGGTGAAGGATCTCTACAACGGCCCCTACGACGCCAAGGAAGTCGTCATCCTCATGGAACTCTACGATCTGGTCGAGAAGGCGGTGGACCGCGCCCGCGACGCCGGCCAAGTGGTCTTCCAGATCATGCTGAAATACTCCTGAGCCCGACCGACGCCCTTCGCTGCCGCGCCTCATGACCATTTTCCTGATCGTCCTCCTGACGGCGCTGGTCTTTGAGTATATCAACGGCTTTCACGACGCCGCCAACGCCATCGCCACCGTCGTCTCGACCAAGGTGCTGACCCCGCGGCAGGCCATCGCACTCGCGGCCGTCTTCAATCTCACCGGCGCACTCATGGGCACGGCCGTTGCCAGTACCATCGGCAAGGGTCTCGTCGATACGAGCGTGGTCACGATGGTCACCATCTTTTCCGGTCTGATCGGCGCGATCGTGTGGAACCTTGTCACCTGGTGGCTCGGCCTGCCTTCCAGTTCGAGCCACGCGCTCATCGGCGGACTCTGCGGTTCGGCCCTGGCCACGGCCAATGACAATTGGGAGGTCCTCATCTGGGCGAAGGGTCTCTGGCCTAAAGTCGTGCTGCCGATGATCACCTCGCCGCTGATTGGATTCTTCGGCGGGGCCCTGCTCATGTTTGTCCTGACCATGTTCATCCACCGGATGACCCCGCGGACAGTGAACGGCGTGTTCGGGAAACTGCAGCTCGTCAGCGCCGGGTTCATGGCGCACAGCCACGGTTCCAACGACGCCCAGAAAACCATGGGCATCATCGCCCTCGCCCTCTTCACCGGCACCCAGTCCGGCGCTTTCAAGGACCTGCCGCCATGGGCGCAATTCCTCCAGACGCCCGAATTCAAGGTGAATCAATGGGTGGTCATTACCTGTGCGGTCGTCATGGCCGCCGGCACCGCCGCCGGCGGCTGGCGCATCATCCGCACGATGGGCCACAAGATGGTCAAGCTCCAGCCCGTGCACGGCTTTGCGGCCGAAACCACCGCGGCGGGCATCATTCATTTCGCCTCCAGCCTGGGCATTCCCCTCTCCACCACCCACGCCATCTCGACCTCGATCATGGGCGTGGGCGCGGTGAAGCGCTTCGGGGCCGTCAAGTGGGGCATCGTCGAGCGCATCGTCTGGGCCTGGGTCTTCACCCTGCCCGTCTGCGGCGTGATCGGCTACCTCACCGAGCGGCTCTGTCAATACGCCGGCGTCAAGTAATTCCCACCGGGGCGCGACCTGTCCGCCATAGTCCCGGGGCAGGCGGATGAGAG
>JANMTJ010000144.1:0-3852 GCA_031390295.1 Oleiharenicola sp. | reverse complement strand
CGCAGGATGAGGTCGCTGAGCGCGGCGGCCGGGCCGCCCCTGGATACGAAGCGGCGGGCGGCGGTGAAGAAACCGAAGTCGAGCGTCGTATCCAGCGGCATGTAGGTGGAGAACTCGCTGAGCAATTCGACATCGAGGGCGTCATTGGCGACCTCGCCGAACTGGATGAAGGCCGGCCGGCCGGCGGCGCGGGCCGCCGCGCGGAGGGCGGGGCCGAAAGCCTGCCAGAACTCGACGTTCACGTGTCGCGCGGTGTCGATGCGAAAACCATCCACCCCGTAGTCGCTCACCCAGGAGGAAAACACCTCGATCAGGCCCAGGACCACGCGCGGGTGTTCGGTAAAAATGTCATCCAGGCCGCTGAAGTCGCCATGGATGGAGCTCTCGTCGCGAAACGCGGAGTTGCCGCGGTTGTGGTAGAGCGTGACGTCGTTGAGCCAGGCGGGTTTTTTCACGGTTTTCTCCGCCTCGGGCACGATCGGCACATAGGGAAAGCTGCGCTCGGCCGTCAGGGCGGGCCGCGCGGTGTCACCAAGGCCATTGTAAGCGAAACCGTGCTCGGTGAGCGCCGCGCCGGTGGTGGCATCGCGCAGGGGATGGGTCTTGGCGTCGAGGTAGTCGACCCGGTTGTCCGGGTTATGGATGACATCGGCCGTGTGATTGACGATGATGTCCATGTAGACCTTCAACCCGCGGACATGGGCCTGCTCCACGAACCGGCGGAAGTCATCGTTGGTGCCGAGGTGCGGGTCGATCTTGAGGAAATCGGTCACCCAGTAACCGTGGTAGCCGGCGGAACCCGTCTGCACAGGCTTGTTCTGGAACGGTGGGGTGACCCACACGGCGGTGACGCCCAAACCCTTGAGATAGTCGAGCTTCGCCATGAGCCCGGTGAAGTCGCCGCCGTGAAAGTATCCGATCCTCGCCGGGTCGAAGCCGTGTTCCTCGGGGCCGCCCGGAAACCCACCGGTGTCGTTGGCAGTCGTGCCATTGGCGAAACGGTCGGTGAGCAGGAAGTAGATGGTCTGGCCGGCGCCGGGATGGGTAAAGCGCGGCACGCTGCCGGGTTCGGATGATCGGGCGGTGGCCAGCAGGGCCAGGGCGGCTCCCAAGGACAGAAAACAGCGGACAGGGGGGTACATGGATATGTCTATGAGGGAAAGGTGTGGGTGGGGTCAAACGACCCGCTTGGGAAAAGACTTCTCTGGGCAGGAAAAAACCTAGGTTTAGGCGGGCGGGTGGAGGCACCAAGAGACCACGACGATACCGCCGCCGCGACCGGTTTCCCTCTGAAAACACAGATTTCACCGGATGAAGGGGGGCGATCCAGCCCGGCGGAAAATCTAAGACTTTTCCCAGCCATCGCGGTTTTTTGCGTGGTTTGTGGGTCGCGAAAAGCATGCGCCGACCCATTCTCACAACCAGAAAGACCCCCAACCCCGCGCAATAGACAGGCCTAGGAGCCTGCCCTTAATGCGGAGCTATTCCGGGGTATTCCTCACACCACCATCAGTACCCGCCATGCACCACCCCAACACCACAACTAGCACGCGCCGGCTCCTCACCCGAGGTCTGGTCGCAGGTCTTCTGTTCACCCAGACGGCCTTATCGTCATTTGCGCAGACCGCCCCTGCGGCCAATGCCAACGAAGCCGACAAGACCGTCGTACTGGACACCTTCACGGTCTCAGCCGGATTCGCCGGCAGCCTCGCGGCCGCGGCCGAGATGAAACAGAACCAGAAGGTCATCACCGAGGTGATTTCGGCCGAGGACATCGGCAAGCTGCCCGACATCAGCATTGCCGACGCCCTCACCCGGCTCACCGGCCTGACCACCCAGCGCAGCAACGGTCGCAGCCAGGCCATCAGCATCCGCGGCCTCACGGGCGATTTCAGCACCGGATTGCTCAACGGCCGCGAACAGGTTTCGACCGGCATGAACCGGGCCGTCGAGTTTGACCAGTATCCCGCCGACCTGCTGAGCTCCGTGGTGGTCTACAAGACCGCCTCGCCCAGCCTCGTCGGCCAGGGCCTGGCCGGCTCCATCGATCTGCGCACCGTGCGTCCGCTGGAAAAGTCCGGCCGCGTCATCGCCGTCAACGGCTACTACGAGTGGAACGAACTCGGCGCCCTGACCCCCAGCGCGAAATCCACCGGCAACCGGTTCAATGTCTCGTACGTCGACCAGAGCGCCGACGGCACCATGGGCTTCGCGATCGGCTTCTCGCATTCGAGCAAGCCCTTCGCCGGGCAGCAGTTCCAGGCCTGGGGTTATCCCACGGATTCGGCCGGCAACCTCGCCCTCGGCGGCATGAAACCCTATGTGCGCAACAGCGTACTCGACCGCGATGGCGTCATGGCGGTGTTCGAATACAAGCCCAACGAGGATATCCACAGCATCGTGGACGTCTACTACTCCCAGTTTGAGGAGAACCAGCTCCTGCGCGGCATGGAGGTTCCGCTGGCCTTCTGGAGCGGGGCGGTCCTGCAACCCGGCTACACCACCAGCGGCGGCCTCATGACCAGCGCCACGCTCACCAACGTCCAGCCCATCGTCCGCAACGACACTTTCGTCCGCAAGGACAAGCCGATCGCCGTCGGCTGGAACCTGGTCATGGGCCAGAAATCCGACTGGCCGGTCACCCTTGACGCGAGCTACTCCAAGGTTAAACGCAATGACTTCAATCTCGAGCTCTGGGCCGGCATCAGTTCGCTCGGCGTGCCGTTCACCACCGCCGACACCATGACGGTCAGGCTGGCGCCCGGCCAGATTCCGATGGTCACGCCCACGAAAAACTACGCGGACGGATCAATCCTGAGGATCAGCGACCCGCAGGGCTGGCAGTCCTGGAAGTTCCCCACCACCGGCTCGCCCGGCTACTACAAGGGCTTCCAATCCATGGATGAGCTCGGCCAGCTCAAGCTCTCCACCCGCCATGAACTCTCCCGTTTCTTCGAGGCGGTCGAGGTCGGCGTCAGCTATACCGACCGCTACAAGCGCGATGGCGAGAGTCCCTCCGGTTTCCCGGTGTTGAAGAACGGTGCCGCCACCACGGGGATGCCAAATCAGGTTGGCATTACGGATTTCAGCTATGTCGGCATCGGCCCGATCTACGCCTTCGACCCGCTGGCCGTTTTCAACGCCGGCATGTTCAACCTGGTGCCCAACGACGGCACCGACTTCGTCGCCCGGCGCTTCCAGGTGCGCGAGAAGGTCTCCCAGCTCTACACCCAGTTCGACATCAACACCAAGGCCGGCAACACGCCGGTCACGGGCAACGTCGGCTTCCGCATCATCAAGACCGACCAGTCCTCCAAGGGCCTTTCCGCCAACGGCAACACCGTGAACGCGGTCTCGGACGGCGACAGCTACACGCAGTTCTCACCGAGCCTGAACCTCAACTTCGACATCACGGACCGGAGTGTCGTGCGCTTCAGCCTCGCCCGCCAGATCGCCCGGCCCCGCATGTATGACATGCGCGCTTCACGCACCTGGGGTTACAACCCCACGCTGTCCGGCTCGACCAACCCTGCGCAGAGCCCGTGGAGTGGCGGCGGCGGCAACAGCGCCCTCCGTCCCTGGGAGGCCGACTCGGTGGACCTCTCCTACGAGCACTATTTCAAGGGCAACAAGGGCTACGTGGCCGTGGCCGGCTTCGCCAAGAAGCTGCGCAACTTCATCTACGAGCAGAGCGCTTTGGCCGACTTCACCGGCTACCCCTACACGTCGGGCGGCGCGCCCGCCCTGTCACAGGGCATCGTCTCGCAGCCGATGAACGGCGAAGGCGGCAACATCAGGGGCCTGGAGGTCACGGTCTCGCTCGCCAGCGAGCTGATCAACGAGAACATCAAG
>JANMTJ010000211.1:0-1750 GCA_031390295.1 Oleiharenicola sp. | reverse complement strand
AGTGTACTTTCGCGGCGCCCGCGAGCGCGCCGCTTCGCGATGGCCTCGACCCTATCCGACCGCCTGACACGGCTGGTCAAGACCATGCGCGGCCAGGCGCGCATCACCGAGAGCAACATTCAGGACATGCTGCGCGAAGTGCGCGTGGCCTTGCTCGAGGCCGACGTCGCCTTGCCCGTGGTGCGAGACTTCATCGCGCGGGTCAAGGTCAAGGCGCTGGGCCAGGAGGTCGCGGGCTCGCTCAACCCCGGCCAGGCGCTGGTGGGTATCGTGCACAAGGAACTCGCCGCGACGATGGGCGAGGCCGGCCCGGAAGGATCCACTGCACGGACCGTGGCCGAGCTCAACCTGGCCACCCAGCCGCCGGCAGTGATCCTGATGGCCGGCCTGCAGGGCTCGGGCAAGACCACCTCCACCGCGAAGATCGCGCGCCACCTGATCGACAAGCGCAAGAAGAAGGTGCTGACGGTGTCGGCCGACGTCTACCGGCCGGCCGCCATCGAGCAGCTCAAGACCGTCACAGCGCAGGCCGGGGCCGAGTGGTTCCCGTCCAGCCCCGAACAGAAACCACGCGACATTGTGTTGGCCGCGCTGGACTACGCCCGGCGCCACTACTTCGACGTGCTGCTGGTCGACACCGCCGGCCGCCTGGGCATCGACGAAGCGCTGATGGCCGAGATCACCGAACTGCACGCGGTGTTGAACCCGGTGGAGACGCTGTTCGTGGTCGACGCCATGCAAGGCCAGGACGCGGTCAACACCGCCAAGGCCTTCAAGGATGCGCTGCCGCTGACCGGTGTGGTGCTGACCAAGCTCGACGGCGATTCACGCGGCGGCGCGGCGCTGTCGGTGCGCCAGGTGACGGGGGTGCCGATCAAGTTTGCCGGTGTGTCGGAAAAGATCGACGGCCTGGAAATCTTCGATGCCGAACGCCACGCCGGCCGTGTGCTGGGCATGGGCGACATCCTCGCCCTGGTCGAAGAAGTGCAAAAAGGCGTGGATGTCCGGGCCGCGCAGCAACTGGCCGACAAGGTCAAGAGCGGGGCTGGTTTCGACCTCAATGACTTTCTGATGCAGATCTCGCAGATGAAGAAGATGGGTGGGCTGGCGGGTTTGATGGACAAGCTGCCCAGCCAGTTGACCGCCAAGGCCGGCGGCGCCGACATGGACCGAGCCGAACGCGATGTGCGACGCATGGAAGGCATCATCTGTTCGATGACGCCGCTCGAGCGGCGCAAACCAGAACTTATCAAGGCCAGCCGCAAGCGCCGGATCGCAACCGGTGCGGGTGTGCAGGTTCAGGAAGTCAACCGCATGCTCAATCAGTTCGAGCAGATGCAAGGCATGATGAAGAAGATGAAGGGCGGCGGCTTGATGAAGATGATGCGCCGCATGGGCGGTGGCGGTGGCGGTTTTCCGGGTCTGCCGCGCTGAACCATGCTCAGAGCCCCTCATTTGACTGCCTTTTGCGGCCGACGAAACAGTTGGATACTTTCGTCGCCGTGCCGCGGTTGACCACTACCCGTCCACACGCGTAGTTTGCAGTCTTACGC
This sequence comes from Oleiharenicola sp., assembly GCA_031390295.1. Lineage (GTDB taxonomy): Bacteria > Verrucomicrobiota > Verrucomicrobiia > Opitutales > Opitutaceae > Lacunisphaera. The sequence continues at coordinate 197 of JANMTJ010000211.1, read as the reverse complement.
GTGACATGGCGCATACAGATGCGCCGAGTGAACCATGGACATCATCGATTCAGGCTCTTCCACCGCCCTCTTCGCAGCCGCCGCTCTGTTGCTGACCTTGTATTTCGTACGCCGTCGCAGCCGCCACGGTCCAACGCGGGGCGGCATGCGCTGAGCCTCGACCGAGGCTCAGGTTGACCGCGCCCCGCGGGGCGGAT
>JANMTJ010000185.1:0-2773 GCA_031390295.1 Oleiharenicola sp. | reverse complement strand
TGCTGGCGCTGGGCGCGCCGTTGCAGCTCAGCTCCGGCCATATCGCCCTGCAGGCGGAGTCACAACCCGTGTGGTTCCGCCACATCGAACTGTCGGTGCTGGAGGAATAGAGCCGGACGTTGCGGCCGGGCGGAAGCGAATTGTTCCGCGAAATAAATCGCCGCGCCCCATCATCCGGCCTTGTCAGACCGCCCGGGGGCTTCAACGGTCGCGGACCCATGAAACGACTTTACTCCGCCACCTGCCTCCTTCCGACCCTCGCGGTCCTCGCCTTGACGGGCTGCCCCAAGCAGCCGGCCCAAAACCAGGCCAAGCCGCCGGTCATTGAGTCGGTGGACCAGAAGGTGAGCTATGGCATTGGCTACAACATGGGCACCGGACTGGGCCGGGATGACGCGCTCAAGGTGGACACGGCCGCCCTCATGGCCGGCATCACGGACGGTCTGGCCAAGGCCAAGACCCGCGTGCCAGAGGCAGAACTCGAGGCGGCCTTTACCACGCTGCAACAGAAGTTGGCCGTCGCGACCGCCGCCGCCGCGGAAAAGCAACTGTCAGTCGGCAAAGAGCATCTTGCCAAGAACAAGGCGCGGCCCGGCGTGACCGAGACGACGTCAGGCCTGCAATATGAAGTGCTGGTGAAGGGCACCGGGCCGAAGCCCAAGGCAACCGACACCGTGAAGGTGCACTACCACGGCACGTTGATCGACGGGACCGTCTTCGACAGCTCCGTCGAGCGCAAGGAGCCCGTCGAGTTTGCCGTGACCGGGGTGATCCAGGGCTGGATCGAGGCGCTGCAACTCATGTCGGTCGGCGACAAGTGGAAACTCACGATCCCGCCGGCCATTGGCTATGGTGCCCGGCCGAAGGGCGACATTCCACCGAACTCCGTGCTGCTCTTCGAGGTGGAGCTGCTGGAGATCAAGTAACGCCGGCCGGACAGCAAGAAGGGCCGTCTACCCCTAGACGGCCCCTCAATACTAGCACACGCCGGCAGTATGCCGCAGGGCGGGCGCAAATGAAATGGGGTGAGTGCCGTATAGGGCGGAAGGCGGAAACCGCCCTGTTGTTCGCAGCCGCGGGCCCGACAAGAACAAGGCCGTCCACCCCTGGACGGCCTCTTTCTTATACCTAACCCTGCGGTGAGTATGCTCCACCCGTGACGCGGGGACAATGGGGTGAGTGCAGTATAGGGCTTGGAGCACCGGCCGGGGTGACTTAACTCCCACGGCATGAACATCGGTTACACGACCGTCGCCGACTTCGGGCTGGCCCCAACCGCGGAGCTGCTGACGCAGGCGTTTGCCGACTATTTCCTGAAGATTCCGTTCACCGCGGATGCGTTGCGGCACACCGCGCAAATGGACCAGGTGGACTTCACGCAAAGCCCCGTGGTGTTGATTGACGGCGAACCGGCTGGTGCGGCGCTGATGGCGCGACGCGGCCCGGTGAGTCGCGTGGCGGGCATGGCCCTGGTGCCGGCGGTGCGGCGACGGGGGGCCGGCCGGGCATTGATGGAGCAATTGCTGGCGGAGGCCCGGGCACGGGGCGACCGGCGGATGGTGCTGGAGGTCATCGAGCAGAACATCGCGGCGTTGCGGCTCTATGAGACCGTAGGCTTCACCAAGATGCGCCGGCTGGTGGGGTTTGCCGGACCGGCCCCCGCGGGTCTCGCGCCGGTGCCGGAATTGGCGGAGGTGAGCGTAAAGGATGTCGCCGCCGTGGTATCGCGGCAGGACGGCGAGATCGGGTGGCCGTGGCAGATCTCCGAGGAAACGATCGCGCTGCTGCCTGCGCCCGCCATCGGGTATACGCTCGACGGCGCGTGGACGGCCCTGCTGAACCCGGTCGGCCCGGTCGTGACGGTTCGCACCCTGGTGGTGGAGGGAAACGGGCGCCGCGAGGAGCGGGCGGTGCGGCTGCTGCACGCCGTGATGGCACGGCACCCGGCGGAAACCTGGCGCGTGAGCGCGCTCTGGCCCGAGGAATTGTCCGGCTGCTTCACCCGCGCGGGCCTGGTCCGGCAGGAACTCACGCAATGGCAGATGACGCGGGAACTAAGTTGACCACGGATGGCGCGGATAAAACCCAATGAGGGTTAACCGCTAATCCACCAGCCGTCGCCCAGCCTATGGCTGGCGGGCGCTAATCGGCGCTAATGAAGCGGGAGGGAGATTAGCGAGAATGAGCGGTTACTGGTTGGTGTCGTGGAAGCCGATCTTGCGCTCGGGATAAAAGAAACCGACCGCGCGGATAGGCCGGGTTGGCGGAGGCAATTTGTCCGGGACCTTGTTGAGCAGCATGTTTTTCGTGCGGCGGGGTTTCCGGGCTGTGGCGTTGGACTCGTTGTTCCGTCGGGCGAGTTCCTGGGGATCGATCAGAGGCTTGGGGCGGGAGGGCATGATGGGGTGGTATTCAATTACGTGAGTCGGGCGCGGGCTTGGCGAACGGTCTGGTGGAGTTTGCGGGCGAGGGCGGCGCGGGGCAGGAGCTTGGTCCAGTAGGAGGCAACGCGGATGTCGCCGCACTCCAAGTCGAGCAGGCGGATGGTCTCGTCGTCTTTGCCGGCGCAGAGGATGAGGCCGATGGGCGGTTCCTCACCGGCGGGCTGCTCGTTTTCGCGCAGCCACGCGAGGTAGAGCTCCATCTGGGCTTTGTCGGCCGGGGCGAAGGCGCCGAGCTTCAGATCGAGGGCGACGAGCCGCTTGAGACCGCGGTGATAGAAGAGCAGGTCGAGGTGGTGGTCGCGCCCGCCGATGGTCATGCGCTTCTGCCG
>JANMTJ010000162.1:0-2306 GCA_031390295.1 Oleiharenicola sp. | reverse complement strand
CCGCCTTGGCCGCCACCTGTACCGCTGTCGCGAGGTCACCGACCTTCTGTCCCTCGCGCAACGCCGCGTGGGCCATCGCCAGCCGGATCTCATCCCCGGTGAAACCAAAATCTTTCGCCGCCTCGGTGACGAGATTGGGCGCCTCGTAGCGCCCCTTCCGTCCGGCCTCGAACCAGCCCGAGTTCAGGCTGTAGGTCGAGTTCATCACCGTGCCGCCGCTGCGGCGGTAGAACCAGTCGCACTGCGACTGCGACACCGGAAAATCCTCGGGTTTCATCAGGGCGATCTTCCATTCAAACTCCGCGCGTCCGGCATAGCGCCGCTTGAGCTCCGTCCAGACCGGCTCGACCCAGTGGCACCACGACGACAGCACTTCCAGGTAGTAGGTGACTTTCATGGGCCCAGATTCGCCTTTCGCCCCACTGACGTCAACCGCCCGTCCGCCCCGTTTGTGTCACAATGGCGGTAATTGCCGGGCGCTACAGCGTGGCGTTCCTTGTGGCGCTACAGATCGGTCGCGTGAGCGATCATTCTCGTAATCGTTCTCGTTCTCTCCTGCCCGTTTCCCTGAGAAAGATTGCGATTAAGAGAACGAGAATGACTCCTTGCTCCCTGCTCTCTCACTATCCCTTCTTCAGGATCCGCCTCGTGGCCTCCAGCACCTGCTGCGGCCCGAGGTAGGTTGCCCCCCGGTAGCTGTCGGCCAGGACCCTGCCCTTGGCGTCCACCAGCACGAGGCAGGGAATGCCGGGACCGGAGTAGTCCACCATCTTCTGTTCGCGCCGGTCGTACTTCACCGCCAGCCATGGCATCTTGTCCTCGCGCATGTACGCGAGCATGTCGCCGGCCGAGTTGTCCCCGCTGATGAAGATCACTTCGAATTCCGGATGCGCCGGCTTCAATTCACGGTAGGCCTGCACCAAATCCGGCGTGAACGCCCGGCAGGGCCCGCACCAGCTCGCCGAGAAATACAGCGCGTAATACTTCACGCCCGCGAGCGCCTCCGCCCCCACGTTCTGCGGCTTGCCACTGGCGTAGCGCACCAGCTTGCCCGTGAAGAGCCGCTGCATCGCGCCGGGCGGGCCGGCCACCGTGCTGGCCGGCGTTGCCACCGCCGGAGCCTCGGCGACGACGGGTTCCTCCGTCGCGGCAGGCGCGGCGGCGGCGGGCGCCGCGCCCGGGTCCGCCAGCAGATTGGTTTTTTCCACCGGCACCTTGACCGTCGAGCCGCCCACCTTGCCGGTGACCCCGTCCAGGGCCACGCTCGAGATGGTGAGTTTCTTGCCGGCCCCGATCAACATCATGCCGGCCGCCTTGCCGTCCTTGATCACCTGGGCCTTGGTGGCGGTCGTTACCGTCACTTCCGCCGGCCAGAGCTGCGGATCCGCCACGAGTTCCGGCAGCGTGGCCGCGGACAGGCGGGCGCATGCGAGGACAAACAGGACAACCCAGGCGTGGCGGGTGCGAAGTTTCATGCCGGTGGGAGAAAGCGTGGGGCGGATTATTTCCCTTCCTTGAACATATTCTTGATGCTGTCACCGGCCTTTTTGGCCGCTTCCTTGAGCTTGTCGACCGACAAATCCCCGGAACCCACCGCGCTGGCCGTGCCCGCCACCACGCTGCCCAGCACCTGCTTCATCAGCACGCCCGCCATCTGGTCGGCGGTGATGCCCCCCTCGGGCACCCCCAGGTCGTCGAGGCTGATCGGGGGCAGCGTCACGGCGAGGGCGTTTTCCCCCAGCTCCACCGTGGCCTTGCCGTTGGTGAAGCGGAATTTCTTCACGATGAACTTGCGCGGCTTGCCGTCTTTCGCCACCGGCTCCCGGCCGCCCCCGCCGGTGAAATCCTCGATGTTTTTCAGCAGGTCCTTGATGTTGCTCGAGAATATCCTCGTCTCGTAGTTGAACTCCGGCCGGTCGATGAGGATCTCGTTGATGACGATGGGATCGCCCAGGACCGACCGCGGCACGATGTCGATGTGCACCTTGCCGAGGTAGAAGGCCCGGCCCTCGCTCCAGCCCTTGGGATTGCCGACCGACAGGCCCGTCAGGGTGCCCGAGCCGGAAAGCGGCGACAGGTTGGCCGAGGCCAGCTCCACCTTGGTCTGGGTCAGCCGAGGCCCATACGTGTTGACCCCGTTGACCACGATGGCGTCAAGGTTGTGTGCCAGCACCAGATAGGCCCCGACCACCAGGGCCAGGAAGATGCCGCCGATCACCAGGAGTATTTTAATCATGCAGGATAAGTAGCCCGGGAGACTGCGAGGTTCCCTAAATGGGGCAAGCCCGCGAACCGGCGCGGCGGTT